>NZ_CATQFT010000001.1:0-224493 GCF_958267405.1 Neisseria maigaei
ATAACAAGGGAAGACTTACTCGTGGCTGCAACCCTACTAGCTCAAAATTTATTCACACATGGTTACGCTTTGGGGAAATTATGAGGGGATCTCTCAGCACTTGGTGTCGCAGCAGTTACCGCTGGGCGTGCTGGAACACAAGTAAGAGCGAGAAATACACAACAAACTAAACTTGTTGGAGAGTTAACAGCTAATGGTATCAAGTTTAATCCGAATAATGTAGTTGCTATTACTAAAACAACAGATGGAAAAATTGTTTGGTTAGAAACAGGAAATACACGAGCAGGACTAAACCATATTATAGAAAGGCACGGACAGGAATTTTTGAAAAAGGGAATATCTGAATCTGAAATTCCTAATTATTTGATGACTGCGGTTAAAAATGGACAAATTGTAGGAATGCAACGCACAAGACCTATATATGAATTCACCTATAACGGCACAAAACACCGTGTGGCTATTGATATAGGCAATAATGGGTTTATTGTTGGTGCCAACCCCAAAAGAGTAGTTAAATGAGAAAAATAAGATTGTTACTTGAATTTCACTGTTTTCCAGTATGGTTTTATGATGAAAATGATGAAATTATTGAAAACGATTGGTGTGAAGAATTATTACCACAGGAAATTTTATCAGACAATCATCTGAAAGAATTGTGCATTTGGCTAGCAGATGAATTTGATAAATTATATTGTGATGAAATGGGTAATTTCGATTATGAAAAGTTACAAGATGAATTTTCGTTTCAAACAAAGGAAAATAAACAAGAGTTCATTGATAAATTAACAGAATTTAGGACGAAATTCACACAAAAATGTTTTGGTTTTTGTGCGTTACAAGATAATTTACCAAAAATTGAAAACGGTAAAATTGTTTCTTGGCAGTGAACGTAGCGTACGCAACTTGTTGCCGATGTGTGCGGAACGCACGTATGCGCTTCTCAAGGTTTGAGCTAAGAGGCCGTCTGAAACAACAAATACGGTTTCAGACGACCTTTCTTTCAACAAGTAGCTACAGCAATCAGACAAAAGCAGCCCACCGCCACACCCATATCGGCAGCACGGCCGGTAAAACGATTATCCGAAGCGGCGAGGATACCACCCTCAAAGGTGCGCAGCTTATCGTCAAAAGCATACAGGCAGATAAGCAATTGAACGGATAAACCATAAAACGGGTTGCCTGTTAATCAAAAGGCAACCCGTTTTACCTGCTTCAACTTCTGATAACTTTGCGGATATATGGGATACTGTGCAGATTTTGAATAATCTGATTCAACTGATCCAAATTCTTGACTTTCAATAAGAATTTGAATTCGACAAAACCTTCCGTTCCCGACTGGGATTTAGACGGTGTTTCGACCGACTCGATGTCCGCACCGGAATCGGAAATCGCTTGCGCCATTAATGCCAACAGGCCGTGGCTGTCTTCCGATTGGACTTGAAGCCCGACACGGTAGTTCTGCCCGTTCATATTTTCCCAGTCTGCATCCAGCTGTTGTTCGGGATCGGACTTCAACAACGTCGGACAGGTATCTCTGTGGATAATCATGCCTTTTCCCTTAACCAACAGCAAACGGATGGAATCGCCGGGAACAGGGTGGCAGCACTCTGCAAAATGAATATGTCCGCTTTCCTGACCATCAACTTTAATGGAGCTGAGCTTGACCTCGCTGCCGAAATGCTCCCCTGCCAACTCGGCAATGTGCATGGCGACATAAACAGGCAGGGTATGCCCCATACCGACGTTGTACAGCACTTCTTCAAATGAAGTCTGCTTGTCGTTGAGATCGGCAAGGTATTTTTCTTTGATGCCGTCTGAAAGCAGGACATCTTTGGGCAGCAAACTGGACAGGGCTTTTTGTAAGAGACTCTCTCCCAAAACGACCGCATCGTGCCGGTTAAGGTTTTTAATATATTGGCGTATGGCGCTGCGCGCCCTGCCTGACACGGCGAAATTCAACCATGCAGGATTTGGTTTGGCATGTTCAGATGTAATAATTTCGACGGAATCGCCGGTTTTGAGCTTCGTACGCAGCGGCATCATGATATTGTTGATACGTGCAGCAACGGTTTTGTGCCCAATATCGGTATGCACCGCATAAGCAAAATCGATAGGTGTTGCACCCTTGGGCAATGTTAGGATTTTTCCTTTTGGCGTAAGGATATAGATTTCGTTTGGAAACAAATCTACCTTGACGTGTTCGAGAAACTCAATGGCATTGGCACTGCTTGCCTGCAAGTCTAAAATGTTTTTCAACCATTGATTGGTGTGCAGCACTGCCTGATCGACCGTCTTAGAATCTGATTTATAGCTCCAATGTCCGGCGATTCCACCTTCGGCAACAGCATCCATTTCCCTGGTACGTATCTGCACTTCAACCGGCAAACCATAAGGCCCGACCAAAGTAGTATGCAAGCTTTGATAACCGTTGCTTTTCGGAATAGCGATGTAGTCTTTAAACCTTCCGGGCTTGGGCTGATAGAGATTGTGCAATGCGCCGAGCGCAGCATAACATGCAGGAATACTGTTAACGATGACACGAAAACCGTAAATATCCATAACTTCGGAGAAATGCAGTTTTTTTTCTAACATTTTCCGATAAATGCCGTACAGGTTCTTTTCCCGACCCTTGATTTTGGCTTCTATGTTCGCACCTACCAAACGCTGGCTGAACGCACGCAAAATCTTTCCAACAACATCCTGCCTGTTTTTCCGACTCTTATCCATCGCCTTTTTCATGGTTTCATAGCGATTGGGATGGAGATTCTGGAAAGATAAATCCTGAAGCTCTTGATATGCATTATTCAAACCTATACGGTTGGCAATTTGCGCATAGATTTCAAGGGTTTCTTTTGCAATACGGCGACGCTTGTCCGGACGCATCGAACCGAGTGTCCGCATATTATGCAGACGGTCGGCAAGTTTAACGACAATCACGCGTACATCTTTGGTCATTGCCAAAATCAGTTTGCGGAAACTCTCCGCCTGATGCTCTGCATGATCTTCAAATTTGAGTTTTTCAAGCTTGGACAGACCGTCCACCATCTCGGCAATCGTATTGCCGAATCTTGCTGCCATCTCCTCTTTCGTAACGCCTGTATCTTCCAGCACATCGTGCATTACACCTGCACAAAGACCCTGTACGTCCATATGCCAAAGGGCGAGCTGCGTCGCAACGGCAATTGGATGCGTAATGTATGGTTCGCCACTTTTCCGGGTTTGTCCGTCATGAGCGTGAAATGCATAGGCAACAGCCTTCTCGAGCTCAACCTGTTCTTCAGGCTTGAGGTAGGAGGCGGTATGGAAAAGCAGGGCACGCGCTTCGGCGGTCAGGGGATCATAAGGGGCGGAAGGTTGGAGGGCGGGCATTTCAGACGGCTTTCGGGATGTATGTGTTTTTTCATTTCAAACCGTCGGACTGCACGGCGGCAGAATATGCCGGCGTGCGTTTCCGGCAGGATTTATTTATTGCGTGTCAGCAGTTCCGTACCGATATGCCCGGCGGCGATTTCCCTTAAGGCGGTAACGGTCGGTTTGTTATTGCGGACATCGTCCACAAGCGGCGTGTTGCCGTTCTCAAGCTGGCGGGCGCGGCGGGCCGCTACCAATGTCAGGTCAAAATGGTTGGAAATTTTTCCGGTACAGTCTTCGGTGGTAATACGTGCCATATTATTTGCTTTCTTTCAAAAATATTTAAATTGGGAAACCGAGTATTTTCGCGGTTTTTTAGGAATTTTCCAACAAATCTGCAATAAATCCCAGTTGCCGCGACCTTTTCAGACGGCAGGCATTCACAATATGGAGCAAATCTTCCTCCGCCCGCGCCAAGTCGTCATTGACCACGACAAAGTCGAACAATACGGACTGTTCGATTTCATGCCTTGCTTTCGAAAGCCTCCTTTGGATAACTTCCCGACTATCCGTCCCACGTCCTTTGAGGCGCGCGGCAAGTACGTCGAAAGAAGGCGGCAGGATAAAGATGCCGACGGCTTCGGGCAGCGCATCTCGAACCTGCGCCGCGCCCTGAACGTCGATTTCCAAAATCACGTCATAGCCTGCCGCCGCCAACGCATTCACACCCTCCGCGCTTGTGCCGTAATAGTTGCCGAATACGTCTGCGTATTCCAAAAAAGCTTCCTGCGCGATAAGCGACTCAAACTCTTCTTTGGAAACAAAGTGATAATGTACGCCGTTTGCTTCGCCTTCACGCGGCGGGCGCGTCGTGTGCGACACAGAAACGCGCAAACCGTTATGGTTTGCCAATAGCCGCGACACCAGCGTGGTTTTGCCCGTGCCGGAAGCGGCCGAAATGATAAAGATGTTGCCTTTTCGATAAGCGGACATATTTTTTACCTGTATATTTTCCAGCCGATTGTATCACAACGGACACTCGGTTTCCTATTTGCCGATGCCCATATTTTGCCGCTATTGTTTTGATTGATTTGGCAAGCGGCAGGCTGACGGCTACAATATGGCGTTAAAAACATCAAACATGGAACACACAATGCTGGTTCATCCCGAAGCTATGAGTGTCGGCGCGCTTGCCGACAAAATCCGCAAAATCGAAAACTGGCCGCAAAAAGGCATCTTATTCCACGACATCACGCCCGTCCTGCAAAGCGCGGAATACTTCCGCCTTTTGGTTGATTTATTGGTTTACCGCTATATGGATCAGAAAATCGACATCGTTGCCGGTTTGGACGCGCGCGGCTTCATTATCGGCGCGGCACTCGCCTACCAGCTCAACGTCGGCTTCGTCCCCATCCGCAAAAAAGGCAAGCTGCCTTTTGAAACCGTATCGCAAAGCTACGCGCTCGAATACGGGGAAGCTGCGGTGGAAATCCACACCGATGCCGTCAAACCCGGTTCGCGCGTGCTGCTGGTCGATGATTTGGTTGCCACGGGCGGCACGATGCTTGCCGGACTGGAGCTGATCCGCAAACTCGGCGGGGAAATTGTCGAAGCCGCCGCCATTTTGGAATTTACCGACCTTCAAGGCGGCAAGAATATCCGTGCAAGCGGCGCGCCCTTATTTACCCTGCTTCAAAACGAAGGCTGCATGAAGGGCTGAAAACCGACCCTGCCGTCTGAAACCGGCAGGGTTGTTATGATGCGTTCAAATCACGCCCAAATCTTGCAAGCCCCTCAACACGCCGTCTTCATCAACGCCGGGGCAAACATATTTCGCCGCTTCTTTCGCTGCCTGTTCCCCGTTACCCATTGCCACGCCGAACCCGACTTCAGACAGCATTTCCACATCGTTCAAACCATCGCCGAACGCCATCACGTCCGCCATTTCCAAACCCAATGCTTCAACCACGCTTCTGATGCCGTCCGTTTTCGACATTCCCGCAGGCAGCAGATCGACCGCTTCCTCGTGCCAGCGCACCGTTTTCAAGCCTTCCTGTTCCACAATATCCGACCAGAGCGGCATTTCGTTTTCCTCCGCAAACACCAGCATCTGATACACCGGTTTGCTTGAGAAATAATCCTTATCGGCAAAAAAATCGCTGGCGATATGCTTCAAGGCGCGGCACACGCATTCCGACAGCGCGGACACGGCGATCCCCTCTCCGCCGACAAACGCATAATCCATGCCCAAGCCATCCAAATGCGCGCAAACCCTGCCCATCAAACCGGCATCCATCGGTACTTCGCGCACAGTTTTTCCGTGCAGCAGCGCAAACTGCCCGTTTATCGTTACCACGGCATCCATTCCCGTTTCCGCCATCATGTCCCTGACCTTTTCAGGAATCGTCGCCAAAGACCGCCCCGTTGCCAACGCCGTCAATATACCTTTGCCGCGCAAAGCCGCCACCGCCGTTTTCACGGAAGGGCGCAAGGTATCCGTATATTTTCGGTATAGCGTATCGTCAATGTCGAAAAACACGATTTTAGGATTCATCACATTCTCTCTCGCATTCAAACTGCCGCATTGTATCCCAAGCAGGCAAATACTTGATAAATCCTTATAAATTTCCCGGCAAAATTGACCGCGAACACGAAAAGGCGGATAATCCGCCCATCTTCAAACACCCTTCAGACGGCATTTGCAGCAATGCCGTCTGAAACATTTTTACAAAGCACACAAATCATGTTTCAACACACAGGACGACACATAAAGCGTCGCCCTATATGTTGCCCTGATTCGGAAGGGGTTACGCCCCTCCCAAATAAAGTCTGATCCTGCCGCCCTAAAGGGCGGGGTTTCAACCGAAAAGGAAACGCGATGAAAGCACCCGAACTCTTATTGCCAGCAGGCGGTCTCGAACGTATGCGCGCCGCCTACGATTACGGCGCAGACGCCGTTTACGCCGGCAGCCCGCGTTATTCCCTGCGCGCCCGCAACAACGAATTTGCCAAACTCGACGTTCTCGAGCAAGGCATTAAAGAAGCGCACGAGCGCAATAAAAAATTCTTCCTGACCGTCAATACGCTGCCGCACAACTCCAAACTCAAAACCTTCGTTTCCGATATGGAGCCCTTGATTGCCATGAAACCCGACGCGCTGATTATGGCGGATCCGGGCTTGATTATGACCGTGCGCGAAAAATGGCCGGAAATGCCGATCCACTTGTCCGTACAGGCCAACACCACCAACTACTGGGGCGTAAAATTCTGGCAGAACATCGGCGTTGAACGCATCATCCTGTCGCGCGAATTGAGCATGGAAGAAATCGCCGAAATCCGCCAAGAATGCCCCGACATCGAACTCGAAGTCTTCATCCACGGCGCATTGTGCATCGCCTACTCCGGCCGTTGCTTATTGTCGGGCTATTTCAACCACCGCGACCCTAACCAAGGCACCTGCACCAACTCCTGCCGTTGGGACTACAAAGTCCACAACGCCACGGAAAGCGATGCAGGCGATGCCCAGCTTCTGCAAGGTTTCAACTTTGAAAAAGCCCAAGAAGAAGCCAACCAAAACTTTGAAGGCATCAATGGTCAAAAACGCCATCCCTACGCCGACAAAGTTTTCCTGATTGAAGAATCCAACCGCCCGGGCGAAATGATGCCGATTATGGAAGACGAACACGGCACCTACATCATGAACTCCAAAGACCTTCGCGGCATCGAAGTGGTTGAGAAACTGGCTAAAATCGGCGTGGACAGCCTCAAAGTCGAAGGCCGAACCAAGTCGCTCTATTATGTTGCACGCGTCGCCCAGTCCTACCGCAAAGCGATTGATGATGCCGTCGCAGGCCGTCCGTTTGATTACAGCCTGTTGAGCGAACTCGAAGGCCTCGCCAACCGCGGCTACACCAGCGGCTTCCTCGAACGCCACCAAACCCAAGACTATCAAAACTACCTCAGCGGCCATTCCACCGCCAAACAAAGCCAATATGTCGGTCACGTTACCGAAATCGATGAAAACGGCTGGGCAACCATCGAAGTCAAAAACCGCTTCGCCGTCGGCGATTCACTCGAAATCATCCACCCGAGCGGCAACCAAACCATCAAATTGGAACAAATGACCCGCAAAGGCCAGCCTGTCGATGTCGCACCCGGCAACGGCATTCAGGTCAAAATCCCCAATATGCAGGGCAAAGAAAAAGCCCTTATCGCACGCGTGTTGAACCCCTGAGCCACAATGCCGTCTGAAACCCGTTTTCAGACGGCATTTTGTTGAATCTTACTGTACAATGGCAATCATTTCCCACAGCAAACAAGGACATCCGACATGAAAAAAATCCTCATACTCTCCGCCGCCGCCCTGATGCTGGCAGCCTGCCAATCCGGCCGCGCGCCTAAAAACGCGCACACGGCATCCGCCGGCACACCGGCCGGAGAATCATGCAAAGTCATCCGGGGCGACACCGCAGGAGGCGGCAAAAACATCATTTACCGTTGCAGCAACGGTCAGGCGGCAATAAATGCAGCCATTGCAGACGGCGTATTGGAATCCGGGATTCCCGTCAGCTTCGGCGGCGGCGGCGTGCCGGTTGCAAACGGCAGAAATTTGGTTACCCGTCAGGCGGCAAACGGCGTAGGCAAATCCGACTCCGAGGCCTGCGAACGCGCCCTAATCAATGCCGCCCGCAAATTCCAGCAGACCGCAGGCAAACTCGGCGGGCGCAGTGTTACCGGCTTCCAGAGCTACTTCGACAAGCAGCCGCTGCAAGGCGGACAATACGACTGTCAGGCAGGCTCGTTCCACGTCCGCGTGGTCATGCGCGCCAATGTCGTCCGTTAACATATCGGCAACCAAAAAATGCCGTCTGAAACATTTTTCAGACGGCATTTTTAATCCCCTTGCCTTATTGTGCGGCAGATTCAGATCGGGAACTCCATACTTCCATATCTGCACCGTTCAAACATCCCGCCTGCGGAACGGAATCAAAGCGGCAGTCCGGTTATGTTCTTGAAGGCGGTTTATCCGAACGTGCCGCAACAAAGCCGAAACGCATTGCCCCGCACAAGGGAAAGCCGCCAAACCAAATAATACCGTTATAAAAAAGGAAAGCTCAGGCGGTAGGCATTTTCACGGAAATGCCTCACTGTCAAAATCAATATTTGCTTACCTGATTTATCGTGCCAGAACAAATAGCTATAACCGCTTTTGCCATAAGGCACGATTACTTCCCTTACATTTTGCAAAGTTTCCCCCGCCACCGACAAATCATAAGGTTTCCCATTACTCGGGCTGCTTTGTGTAGAAACAAAAGAATTTTTAAGCAGCCGCATCACTGTATTTGCCTGACGTTCCGCACCCAAATCATTCAAAAAATTATAAATCCTGACCAAATCAGATTGCGCGGGGCGTGTAATGATCAACTTCACTTGCGGCATTCAGGCATATCCTTCGATTCATCGCCACCCAAGCCGTCCACCCAGTCCGCAAACTCATTAAGCGTAATATGCAATCCTGTTTCCCGATAATCCTGAAAAGCCTGCATCGCCCGCTTATCGTAGGCTTGTTTGGCTTTCAAGCGTTCTATATGACCATCCACCGCATCCAATACGATACTGTGCACACTGCCCCCGAAATCCCGGGCCAGCTCTTGTAAAACGGCTTTGCGGTATCCCAGTTTGACACCGGTTACTTCCTGATTGGTAAGCATCATTATTTTCCCATAAATCAAACGTCTGACACGGCATTATAAACACAATGCGGCATCTGCCGCCACCCTTGCGGACGCAGTGTTACCGGCTTCCAGAGCTACTTCAACAAGCAGCCGCTGCAAGGCGGGCAATACGACTGTCAGGCAGGCTCGTTCCACGTCCGCGTGGTCATGCGCGCCAATGTCGTCCGTTAACATATCGGCAATCAAAAAATGCCGTCTGAAACATTTTTCAGACGGCATTTTTAATCCTGCAACATTACTCCCTGCCCGTGTTCGGGTACTGTATCAATATAAACCCCATCACACAGATTTACGGTAAAAAGCCGTCCGAATGAGTTCTTGAACACAATTCGGACAGCTTTCATCCCCGACAAGGCAATTAATCCAATAATACTAGATTAAAACTTCCATTCCAGCGATACGGCGTAATTGCGACCCGGAGCGTAGTAGCGTTCCAAGCCCTGGGCTGCTGATTTAGTATTCGATACGCTTAAAGAGTTAATAGTCGATCTCGGATTGATGCCGCGCAAGCTGTCCCACGTATGGTATTTCCGGTTAAACAGATTATAAACACCCGCCCGTAAAGTCATACGTTTTACCGGTTTGTAGTAGCCGAATACATCCACAACAGTTGCCGCTTTATTCAACCAACGGAAGTCGATTTTATCGTCACGATACTGCAAGGCAACAGCACAATCATCTGTTTCCTCACCTGTCCAAGGATCGAGCTTATAGCTTGTGCAATAGCCCTTTTGTTCAATCACTTGGGCATCTTTGGCTTTTTTCCTGCCCATATAGCTGACACGGGAGAAAATACCCCAACGCTCGTCTGGAGATTCATAATCCAATCCAAGCACCAACTTCAGCGGCTGGATGGACAACAAACTGCCGCGATCGCCGGACAATTTGCCTTTGCTGTAACCCAATGCGCCGGATAATTTGAAACCTTCCGGCATGGGCATTACTTGATGCAGGTTTATCTCGCCTTTAAATTCAATTCCCCTCACCCTTGCTTTATCGACATTGACCATTTGCTGACCGATTTGGGTAAGTGTAGCACCGCAATAGGTCGGATCCGTATAACAAGCATACCAATCACCAGCAAATGGATTGGGAACTTGGAAGGTATGTTCTTCTTCAAACAGGAAATTACGGTAACGGGTTTGATACAGGCTGAAATCCAAAGACCCCTTGTCGTTTTTACCATGCAGCGACAATGTTTGATTCAGGCTGCGTTCGGCTTTCAGCGACGGATTCGCTATCCAGTGGCCATACACGCTGGTATAAGTAAAATACATTTCCGATGCTGTCGGTACGCGATGCCCCGTATTGATTTGGTAAGCAGCACGCCAAGTATCATTAAAGCGGTAGTCCAAACCTAAAACGCCGTTCCATGTATTAAAACTTCTTGCGGCCGGATTGCCGTCATTAACTAATATCCACACCCTTAACCAACTCGGTATCGATGCTTAAACGGGAATTATTGAAGTTGCCGTAACGTGCATAAAGTGAATTTTCTTCCGAACTGGGCAATGCCACGCCGTCGATACTGATACCGACACGGTTGTCTTCTACCCCGCGCATGGCAAAGCCTTTCATACGGCGGCCATCATCGGATACACCGACATCTGATGAATAACGCACCAAATCGCGTGTATCCCGAATCATTTGCTCTTGAATGGTTTTAGCCTTTACTCGTTCCACAGTGGTAGATGCATTGTGCTTACCTTTAACGCGCACTGCTTTTACCTCTGCCTTAACGGGTGTGGTTTCAGTTGCAGCTTCATCTGCCGCAAAGACCGGATTGCCGAAAATACTGCCGACCAGCGCGGCGATAGGGAGCATTTGTAATGGTTTCATATTATCAACTCAAGATGTATGGATTGTTCATCCGTCGGTTAGCGCATAGTAGATTTTCTGATAATCATTAATATTTAATAAGGCAGTAATCCGTGCAAACAAAGCCGCGCCGTGTAATTAAAGGTCCCTGCAAACAGCTATGCCGAGACCTTGTTTATTTGATTCGATTATTTTTTAGTGCCTGTGCGGCATCATACCTTCGGGGGCTTCGGCATCGGCTGCCAAGCCGAAGGTTTCGCGCAACACGACTTTGTAGAATGCAAAGGCTTCGCGCGCGCCTTGGATGGCTTCCGCTTCAGCTTCGGGAGTCAAGTTCAAAGCGTTCAGATGCTCGACAAAGGCGCGCCAGTGTTTGCCGCGCCCGTCGGGATGGGGGGCGAGGTGGCGCGCGCCGTGTTCGCCGTTGTAATCGAGTTTTTGCGCGTGTTTGAACAAAAACGCCGCGCCCAAATTGGATCCTTCGGCGCAATAAAGCCAGCCGATTGCTTTGTTGCCGGTTTCATGCGGCAGCGGTTTGCCGTATTCGTAAGGTTTGTCGCCCAAATCTGCAAGGTCTTGCGTTACGGCATCGTATCGCGCCATGTATTCCAGTTCGGGAATGGCTTTGTTCAATTCGGCATCTTTATAGATGTGGTCGACGGCTTTGTGGAAAACGGATTGGAGTTTCAAAAATTTGATGTAGTTTTCTTTGCTGACAAACGGTTGGACGGACATAACGAGGTTATCCACGCTGTCGTGAACCGCCGTGGTATCCGCCTTCAGGCGTTTGGCAAACGTCAGGGCTTGATTTTCAGTTTCGCTCATAAGTTTTCCTTTGTCGGTAAGGGATAAGGATGCAGGGCGGGCAAAATCCGCACTTGCCCACATACAAAAATAATAAAGAATCATAAACGAAATTTATTATCACATATTTTTGGAAAAAATATCATTTGCGTTATATTTTTAAGCGGGTATTTTACGATTATTTACAAAATCGGGGTTTTATCAAATAGGCTTGCCGGCCGGAGGGGCAGCCGCTCAAAAAAATATTTTTGCCGGACACCAAGGATTTGTTCATACTGCCGAACCTGCCGGTTTTGCATCCTGATTGGGTGTATCGCCTTTTTTCCTTTATAATGCCGCCACTTATATTTGCCACTTTCCCGATGAAGCCGTTTGCCGAAAATATCCCCCACAGCCTTCGCGGCAGCTGCCGCGACGAAGCCCTGCCGCCGCATACGGTAGATTGCCCGGAATGCGGCTGCCGCGCGGATGTGCCCCGTTTGGACAAGGGAGAGGCGGCGTTCTGTCCCCGTTGCGGACACAAACTCTTCAGGGTGGGCAGCCACCCTTTTTCCGGCCCGCCCGCCTATGCGGCGGCTTCGCTGATTTTGATGGCATTTGCTTACAGTATGACGTATATCGAGGTCGGGATACCGGGTGCGGCATCCGTCCTTTCGCTGCCCGAGATGGTACGCCTGATGGTGTTTCAGGATTATGGTTTTTTGGCCGAAGTGATGTTTGTGCTGACCTTCGGCGCGCCGGTTCTGTTTCTGCTGCTGTGCCTGTATGTTTATGCCGCGCTGATACGGAAACAGGCGTATCCTGCGCTGCGTTTGGCAACGCGTGTGATGGTGCGCTTGAGGCAGGCGATGATGGCGGATGTGTTTTTTGTTTCTACTTTGGTGGCGTATATCAAGCTCTCGGCTGTGGCAGAGGTTCGCTTCGGTCCGGCATTTTATCTGATGTTCGCGCTGTCGGTTATGCTGATTCGGACTTCGGTATCGGTTCCCCAACATTGGGTGTATTTTCAAATCGGGCAGCTGACGGGGGATAATGCGGTTCAGACGGCATCGGAAGGCAAAACCTGTTGCAGCCGCTGCCTGTATTTCCGCGACAGTGCCGAATCCCCCTGCGGGGTGTGCGGCGCGGAACTGTACCGCCGACGGCCGAAAAGTCTGAGTATTTCGTCGGCGTTTCTGACGGCGGCGGTTATTTTGTATTTTCCTGCCAATATCCTGCCGATTATGATTTCGTCCAATCCTGCCACCACGGAGGCCAACACCATCCTTAGCGGCATCGCTTATATGTGGGACGAGGGCGACAGGCTGATTGCGGCGGTTATTTTCAGCGCGAGTATTTTGGTGCCGGTACTGAAGATTGCGGCAATATCGGTTTTGATTGCGGCGGCCCGCTTCGCTTTGCCGGTGGGCGCAAAGAAATTGTCGCACCTCTACCGCATCACCGAAGCGGTCGGCCGCTGGTCGATGATTGATATTTTTGTGATTATTATTTTGATGTGTTCGTTCCACACTTATGCCGCGCGCGTCATTCCGGGCAGTGCGGCAGTCTATTTCTGCCTGGTCGTGATTCTGACGATGCTGTCCGCCTATTATTTCGACCCGCGCCTGCTTTGGGACAAACGCGCTTCAGACGGCATTGCTTTCAATGAAACGGAAAAATATGACTGACAACAGCCCTCCTCCAAACGGACACGCTCAAGCACGCGTCCGCAAAAACAACACCTTCCTCTCCGCCGTCTGGCTGGTCCCGCTGATTGCGCTGATTGCCGGCGGCTGGCTGTGGGTTAAGGAAATCCGCAACAGGGGACCTGTGGTTACGCTCTTGATGGACAGCGCGGAAGGCATCGAAGTCAACAATACGGTCATTAAAGTATTAAGCATCGATGTCGGACGCGTTACCCGAATCAAACTGCGCGACGACCAAAAAGGCGTGGAAGTAACCGCCCAACTCAATGCGGACGTATCCGGCCTCATCCGCAGCGATACCCAGTTTTGGGTGGTCAAGCCGCGTATCGACCAAAGCGGCGTAACCGGTTTGGGTACGCTGCTTTCGGGTTCGTACATCGCTTTTACACCCGGCAAAAGCGACGAGGCAAAAGACGTGTTCCAAGTGCAGGACATTCCGCCCGTTACCGCCATCGGGCAAAGTGGGCTGCGCTTGAATTTGATCGGTAAAAACGACCGCATCCTCAACGTCAACAGCCCTGTTCTGTATGAAAACTTTATGGTCGGGCAAATCGAAAGCGCGCATTTCGACCCGTCCGACCAAAGCGTGCATTACACCATCTTCATCCAAAGCCCCAACGACAAACTGATTCATTCCGCCAGCCGTTTTTGGCTGGAAAGCGGCATCAATATCGAAACCACAGGCAGCGGTATCACACTCAATTCCGCCCCTCTGCCTGCCCTGCTGTCGGGCGCGATTTCATTTGATTCGCCGAAAACCAAAAACAGTAAAAATGTCAAAAGCGAAGACAGCTTCACGCTTTACGACAGCCGCAGCGAAGTCGCCAACCTGCCTGACGACCGCTCGCTGTATTACACCGCGTTTTTCAAACAATCCGTACGCGGTCTGACTGCCGGTTCGCCTGTCGAATACAAAGGCCTGAATGTCGGCGTGGTTTCCGATGTTCCTTATTTCGACCGCAACGACAGCCTGCACCTGTTTGAAAACAGCTGGATTCCCGTACGCATCCGCATCGAGCCTTCCCGTTTGGAAATCAATGCCGACGAGCAAAGTAAAGAACATTGGAAACAACAATTTCAGACGGCCTTAAACAAAGGCCTGACCGCCACCATCTCCAGCAACAACCTACTGACCGGCAGCAAAATGATTGAATTGGACGATCAGCCTTCCGCATCGCCCAAGCTGCGACCGCATACCGTTTATGCAGGCGATACCGTCATCGCCACACGGGGCGGCGGTTTGGACGATTTGCAGGCAAAAGTGGCCGACTTGTTAGACAAATTCAACAATCTGCCATTGGATAAAACCGTTGCCGAATTGAACGGCTCACTTGCCGAGCTCAAATCCACACTAAAAGCCGCCAATGCCGCCCTAAGCTCCATCGACAAACTGGTTGGCAATCCGCAAACGCAAAACATCCCGAACGAGTTGAACCAAACCCTGAAAGAGTTGCGCATAACCCTGCAAGGCATATCGCCTCAATCGCCTATCTACGGCGACGTACAAAATACGCTGCAAAGTTTGGACAAGACCTTAAAAGACGTTCAACCCGTCATTAACACTTTGAAAGAAAAACCCAACGCGCTGATTTTCAACAGCCGCCGCAAAGACCCCATCCCGAAAGGAAGCCGATAATGCGCTTTTTCCCCATCGCCGCCGCCCTGACGCTTGCCGCCTGCGGTACTGTGCAAAGCACACAATATTTCGTGTTGCCCGACAGCCGCTACATCCGTCCTGCAACGCAAGGCGGCGAAACCGCCGTCGAAGTCCGTCTTGCCGAACCGCTCAAACGCGGCGGACTGGTCTATCAAACCGACCCCTACCGCCTCAACACCGCACAAAACCATGTTTGGGCAGACACCTTGGACGATATGCTCGAAGCGGCGTTGAGCAATGCATTCAACCGTTTGGACAGCACACGCATCTTTGTTCCTGCCTCACGCAGCGGCAGTACCGAAAAATGGACGGTCTATATCGACGCATTCCAAGGCAGCTACACGGGCAAAACCCTCATCAGCGGCTACGCCGTCCTACCCGACGGTACGAACAGACCCTTCCATATCGAAACCGAACAGCAGGGTGACGGCTACGCCGCCATGACCGCCGCACTCGAACAGGGACTGAAACAGGCGGCGCAACAGATGGTCGAGTAAACCGTGAACTATTGCGAATTTGCCGCCTCACTTCCCAAAAACACCGACAACCCGAACAAACATTACCACGACACGCAATACGGTTTTCCGATTGAGGACGACAATGAATTGTTTGAACGGCTGGTGTTGGAAATCAATCAGGCAGGATTAAGCTGGACGCTGATGTTGAAGAAGCGGCAGGCGTTTCAGACGGCATTTGAAGGTTTCGACATCGATACGGTCGCCGCATTTGGCGAAGCCGATATTGAACGCCTGCTTGCCGATGCAGGCATCGTCCGCAACCGTCTGAAAATCGATGCCGCCATTTTCAATGCACGGCAAATCCAAGCGTTGCAACAAGAACACGGCTCGTTCAAGAACTGGCTGGATGCGCACCATCCGCTCGACAAGGCTGAATGGGTCAAACTCTTTAAAAAACATTTCAAATTTGTCGGCGGCGAAATCGTCGGCGAATTTCTGATGAGTACCGGCTACCTCAAAGGCGCGCACGCCGAAAGCTGTCCGGTTTACCGTAAAACCCTGAAATACCACCCGAAATGGCTCGATGCCGTCTGAAAAACCAATGAACAGAAGAATCTTCCTCCTCGGCGCAGGCGCGTTGCTTCTTACCGCCTGCGGCAGAAAATCCGCCCGAACCCACGCCAAAATTCCCGAAGGCAGCACCGTGCTTGCCTTGGGCGATTCGCTCACCTTCGGCTACGGCGCAAACCCCGGCGAATCCTACCCCGCTCAACTGCAAAAACTGACGGGGTGGAATATTGTCAACGGCGGCGTATCGGGCGACACGTCCGCGCAAGCCCTGTCGCGCCTACCCGCGCTGTTGGCACGCAAACCCAAGCTTGTGATTGTCGGCATAGGCGGCAACGACTTTCTGCGCAAAGTTCCCGAGGAGCAGACCCGCGCCAATATCGCGAAAATCATCGAAACCGTGCAAAAGGAAAACATCCCCGCCGTCCTCGTCGGCGTGCCGCACATCACACTGGGCGCGTTGTTCGGGCATTTGAGCGACCATCCGCTGTATGAGGATTTGTCCGAGGAATACGGCATTCCGCTGTTCGGCGGCGCGTGGGCGGAAATTTTGGGCGATAATAATCTGAAATCCGACCAAATCCACGCCAACGGCAAAGGCTATCGGAAATTTGCCGAAGATTTGAATCGATTTTTGAGAAAACAGGGGTTCAGATAAACAAAGGTTTATCCGCACCCAAGTTGTTTATATAATCATGAACCGACTGGAACACCAAACTGCTTCGGGACGCATATGCCGTCTGAAGTGCAAAACCTACGCCATACAGCCGCATGAAGTTGCAGCGGTATGGCGTTTTTTGAAAAAGACGGCCTGCCGGTTCGGACGGCATGACCGACCGTCCGAACCTGCTGCGGATAAAGCCCGGACAGGCTGAAATCATGAAATATTGCGAACCTGAAGAAGCATCCGACCCGTACGCAACATACAGGCGTGCCAACCTGATGGCGGGGCTGCCGCTGTTTGTCGTGATTTTGGTTCTGCTCAATATTGTTTTTCCGCTTCCGGCGCATCCCTTGGCTTGGCTGGTGCTTGAGGGTTTCATGGTTTTGGTCGGCGGCTTTCCCTTATCGCTGCCGCTTGTGGCGCTGCTTGTCCTGACCTGCTGCATTCTGGCGCATTGTCCGCCATTATCCCATCTTTTGTGCTACCCTTACCCGAATCATCCGATGTCTAAAAATTCTGCCTGATGGCAGCCCTACAAACCCGAAGGAGTAGAAATGAAACTATCTGAATTGTTCAACCCGAACGAATTTGCCGCGCGCCATTTGAGCTTTGGCGATGAGGCTGCGCTTTTGGAAGTGCTCGGCGAGAAGAGCATGGACGAATTTGTCGGCAATACCGTGCCGCAAAGCATCCGTATGCCGTCCGAACTCGATTTGCCCGAGGCTTTGACCGAGGCGGACGCGTTGGCGAAATTGAAAGGCATCGCGTCGAAAAACGTGATCAACAAGTCCTATATCGGTTTGGGCTATTACCCGACCCGCGTGCCGAACGTGATTTTGCGCAACGTATTGGAAAATCCGGGCTGGTACACCGCCTACACGCCGTATCAGGCGGAAATCGCGCAGGGACGTTTGGAAGCCTTGTTAAACTTCCAACAAGTGTGTATCGATTTGACCGGTTTTCCTGTGGCAGGCGCGTCTTTGTTGGACGAGGCAACTGCCGCCGCTGAAGCGATGGCGATGACACACCGCGTGGGTAAAGTGAAATCCGAACGTTTCTTTGTGGACGAGCGCGTCTATCCGCAAACTTTGGACGTGATGAAAACCCGTGCCAAATATTTTGGCTTCGAGCTGGTGGTCGGCGATTTTGCCCAAGCGGATGAAGGCGAATACTTCGGCGCGCTGTTCCAATACGTCGGCAAAGACGGCGACGTGCAAGACTTGCAGGATGTTATCGGCCGTCTGAAAGAAAAAGGTACAATCGTTGCCGTTGCCGCCGACATCATGAGCTTGGTTTTGCTGAAGTCTCCGGCCGAATTGGGCGCGGATATTGCTTTGGGCAACACCCAACGCTTCGGCGTGCCGATGGGCTTCGGCGGGCCGCATGCTGCTTATTTCGCGTTTAAAGACGAGTTCAAACGTTCCGCTCCGGGCCGCATCATCGGCGTATCCAAAGACGCATCGGGTAAACCCGCGCTGCGTATGGCTTTGTCCACCCGCGAGCAACACATCCGCCGCGAAAAAGCGACATCCAATATTTGTACCGCACAGGCATTGCTGGCGAACTTGGCGGGTATGTATGCCGTTTACCACGGCCCTGAAGGCGTGAAACGCATCGCCAACCGCATTCACGCGCTGGCTTCTGCCTTTGCCGATGCGCTGGTTTCAGACGGCCTGAATGTGGTTCATAAGGTCTTCTTCGATACCGTTACCGTCGATTTCGGCAACAAAGAGAAAGCAGACCAAGTGTTTGCCGCTGCTTTGGAATCGGGCTATAACCTGCGCCGCGTTAACGATACTCAAGTTGCGGCAGCCTTCCATGAAACTTCGACACGCGAAGATTTAACTGATTTGTACCGCGCGTTTACCGGCAAGGATACGTTCACATTTGCCGATGATGTCAAAGGCCGTCTGAACGCCGAGTTGCTGCGTCAAGACGATATTCTGCAACATCCCGTGTTCAACCGTTACCACACCGAACACGAAATGCTGCGCTACCTGAAAAAACTCGAAGACCGCGATTTGGCGATGAACCGCAGTATGATTTCGCTCGGTAGCTGCACCATGAAGCTCAATGCGACTGCGGAAATGTTGCCGATTACTTGGGCCGAGTTCACCGACATCCATCCTTACGCTCCCGAGGCGCAAACCGCCGGCTACCGCGAATTGCTTGCCGATATGGAAAACAGCCTGAAAGCCATCACCGGCTTTGACGCGATTTCCCTGCAACCAAACTCCGGCGCACAAGGCGAATACGCCGGTATGCTCTCTATCCGCCGCTATCAAGAAGCCAACGGCGAGGGACACCGCAACATCTGTCTGATTCCAAAATCAGCCCACGGTACCAACCCTGCGACTGCGGCCATGCTCGGTTTGAAAGTCGTCGTCGTCGATACCGACGAACACGGCAACGTCAACATTGACGATTTGAAAGCCAAAGCCGAGCAACACCGCGACGCTTTGTCCGCCATCATGATTACCTATCCGTCCACCCACGGCGTGTACGAAGAAGGCATCCGCGACATCTGCCGCATTATTCACGAAAACGGCGGACAGGTTTACATGGACGGCGCCAATCTCAACGCCCAAATCGGCATCATGCAGCCTGCCGAAGTCGGTGCGGACGTGTTGCACATGAACCTGCACAAAACCTTCTGTATCCCTCACGGTGGCGGCGGCCCGGGCGTGGGTCCGATTGGCTTGAAAGCCCATTTGGCTCCGTTCGCACCAGGCCATGTGGTGACTGATATGCACAACGCCAGTGCCGATCAAACTGCCGTGGCTGCCGCAGCATATGGTTCTGCGTCCATCCTGCCGATTACTTGGATGTACCTGACCATGATGGGCAAACAAGGTATGGAGCAGGCGACACGCTGGGCATTGCTCAACGCTAACTACGTCGCCAAACGTCTGAGCGAAGACTATCCGATTCTGTATGCAGGCAAAAACGGCCGCGTCGCGCACGAATGTATCGTCGATTTGCGTCCGCTCAAATCCGAAAGCGGCATCACAGAAACCGACATCGCCAAACGCCTGATGGACTATGGCTTCCACGCCCCGACGGTTTCCTTCCCTGTTGCCGGTACGCTGATGATCGAGCCGACCGAGAGCGAAAGCAAAGCCGAACTCGACCGCTTCATCGCCGCCCTGAAACAAATCAAACAGGAAGTGCTGAAAGTCGAGCGCGGCGAATGGTCGAAAGACGACAATCCGCTGGTCAACGCCCCGCACACCGCCGCCGACGTAACTGGCGAATGGGTGCATCCGTACTCCCGCGAAGAAGCCGTCTTCCCGCTGCCGTTCGTGCGCGAACACAAGTTCTGGCCGAGCGTCAAACGAGTAGATGAAGTGTATGGCGACCGCAATCTGGTTTGCTCCTGCTTGCCGACAGAAAATTATGAAGACTGACTGTTGATATCTTAAAAAATGCCGTCTGAAACATTTTCAGACGGCATTTTCATCAACGGCAAACCAGTTGCACCGATACACGTATCTCGACTATAACTTTAAAACAAATAAGTTAAACCAATATCCATACACCGGTTTTTTTATCATCCTACTTTTTATTCATCCAATCGGGCAGACAGATTTCAAAGATGAAAAGCCTATTCACACCCTTTGATGTCATTCCTACATGGACGAACAAATAAATTCCCATAAAAAAACGGAGCAGATACCTGCCCCGTTTTTATTTAATCCGAAATTTTAATCCGAATTTAGAATTTCGCACCGGATTGGTTGGCCATGTAGTCAACCGCTGCTTTGACTTCATCATCACTCAAACCTGCATTACCGCCTTTTGCAGGCATCGCGTTAAAGCCTTCAAGGGCATGTTTATGCAATGTTTCTTTACCTTGTTTGATGCGGGGAGCCCAATCGTCTTTTTTACCTATGCCGGGGATACCTGGAATCGCTCCGCCATGGCATGCCTGACAGCTTGCTTCAAAAACTTTCTTGCCGTCTGCACCGACTGCAGGTGCGGCAGCACCTTTGTCTTCTGCCTTCGCTTCCGCCGGAGCTGCATTATCGGCAGGAGCAGAAGCTGTTCCTGAAGCGGCACTGTCGGCAGGCGCTGCCTCATCCGGATTCGGGAAAGAACCTCCACTTTTGTTCGCCATGTAGGTAATCGCCCGTTTGAGTTCCTGATCGGTCAGGTCTGCTGCACCGCCTTTGGCAGGCATGGCGTTAAAGCCGTTCAGCGCGTGTTGGAACAAAGTATCGAAGCCTTGCGCGATACGCGACGCCCAGTCGCCGTTGTGTTCCAGTTTCGGAGCGTTCGGCACATTGCTGTCCGCCGCGTGGCATTGGATACAGATTTTATTGAAAATCTGTTCGCCTTGGCGTTCGCCGACGGGGATGCCGTCGCCCATCGTCAATTGTCCGACGGGCTGGATACGGGTCTGTGTTGCCGCTTCCGTAGTGGCATCGACATCGCCGAACGAGCCGCTGCCCGCCAGCTTAATCAGGAAATAAAGAACTGCAATAACAATAACGATACCGCTCACAAGGGTGAACAATGCAGAGCCTTGGGCTTTATTGTCGCGGAGTTGTTTCATTTGGTAGGCCTCGCCGTCAGGTTAGGTTGTGCTGTAAATTATAGTTTGGCATGTTAAACGCAATTAACAATATTTTGCTGGATTATACTGAATTCACAGGGTCTTTCCAATCACTATCATTGAAAATATGCAAAAAATCACAGGCAGCGTCTCTTTTAAGCAAATAATCCATTGAAAATACTTGCTTATCCCCAAACAAATATCCCTCATACCCCGCGCATCAGCCTGACACCTCAAGATAAACTTTGCCAATTTGCAGAATTTACGTTAATCTTATGTTTTCCGCACCCATAGCTCAGTTGGAAGAGTGTCAGTTTCCGAAGCTGGAGGTCACAGGTTCGATCCCTGTTGGGTGCGCCAATTATAAAGAGGCCGTCTGAAAGATAAATATTTTTCAGACGGCCTTTTGATTTACTTCAAATTCTTATTTCAATACTTCGGCAAATGCATCGGCAACATAGGCGATATTCGAAGCATTCAGTCCGGCGACGCACATTCTGCCCGAATCCAGCAGGTAAACGGCAAATTCGTCGCGCAACCTGCGGACTTGTTCCACGCTCAATCCTGTGTAGCTGAACATGCCGCGCTGTTTGATGAAATAAGTGAAATCGCGATCGGGGATTTGCGCAGTTAAGACATCGTAAAGTTTCTGTCGCATGGCGCGGATGCGGTCGCGCATGACATAGACTTCGTTTTGCCACAAAGCGTAAAGTTCGGAGCTGTTCATCACATCGGCGGCGATATACGCTCCGTGTGCGGGCGGGCTGGAGTAGATACGGCGGACGGTGAATTTGAGTTGTCCGAACACCAATTCCGCTTCTTCTTTATTCGGGCAAACCACGCTCAGGCCGCCAACGCGCTCGCCGTAGAGCGACAGGTTTTTTGAAAACGAATTGCTGACAAACAGCGGCAATTCCATTTCCACCGCTTTGCGGACGGCGTAGGCATCGCTGTCCAAATCGCCGCCGAATCCTTGGTAGGCGATGTCCATAAACGGAATCAGTTTGCGCCTTTTGATGATGTGCAACACTTCGTCCCATTGCTGTTCCGACATATCCACGCCGGTCGGGTTGTGGCAGCAGGGGTGTAGGATTAAGACGCTGTTTTCAGGCAGGGTGTTGAAAAACGCGGTCATTTCGTCGAATTTCACGCCGACAGTGGCAGGGTCGTAATATGGGTAAGTGCCGACCTCGAAACCTGCGCCTTCAAAAATGCCGCGATGGTTGTCCCAAGTCGGGTCGCTGACGTAGGCGCGCGCTTCGGGAAACCAGCGGTGCAGAAAGTCCGCCCCGACTTTGAGCGCGCCCGAACCACCCAAGGTTTGCACGGTAACGATGCGTCCTTGCACGAGCGCGGGGTTGCCTTTGCCGAACAATAAATGCTGCACCGCGCTGCGGTAAGTGTCCAAGCCTTCCATCGGCAGGTAGGACGACGGCGCAGGCGTGGCGGCGCGGGCGGTTTCGGCACGGCTTACGGATTCCAATACGGGCATTTTGCCTTCGTCGTCGAAATAAATGCCTATGCTCAAATTGACTTTTTCGGGGCGCGGGTCGTTTTTGAAGGTTTCGACCAAACTCAAAATCGGGTCGCCGGGATAGTATTCGATGTGTCGGTACATAGTCCTTACCTTTTACTTTTTCAAAGGATTTTCTTTTTCAACAATACACCACTTTCGATATGGTGCGTAAACGGGAATTGGTCGAACAGGGCGGCACGTTCGACCGCATGGGTTTCCACCAAGGTGCCCAAATTGGCGCGCAACGTTTCGGGATTGCAGGAAATGTAGATGATGTTGTCAAACTGCGACACCAGCTTCAAAGTTTTCTCATCGATACCGGCACGTGGCGGATCAACGAAAATAGTGGAAAATGCATAATCCGTCAAAGCAATACCGCCCTCCTTAAGGCGTGTAAACTCACGTTTGCCGGTATAGGCTTCGGTAAATTCTTCGGCAGACAGACGGGCGATTTTGATGTTGCCTATCCCGTTTGCCTCAATATTCCATTGCGCTGCGCCTACTGAAGTTTTGGAAATCTCGGTTGCCAAAACGCGTTCAAACTTTTCAGATAAGGGCAGCGTAAAATTGCCGTTTCCACAATATAGTTCGAGCAGGTCGCCGCCCAAGCCTTCCGCCGCGCGGCACGCCCATTCAAGCATTTTCTGACACACGGCAGCATTGGGTTGGGTAAAACCGCCTTCAATTTGCCGATAACGGAAATCCCGGTTGCCGACCTTTAAAGTTTCCGTTACATAGTCCTGTTTTAAAACGATTTTCTGCCCTCTGCTCCGCCCAATAACGGAAATATCCAACTGTTGCTGTAACGCTTGCGCCGCCTGTTGCCATGCGTCGCCGAGTTTTTTGTGGTAAATCATGGTAACCAGTATTTCGCCACTGAGCGTGGAGAGGAATTCGACGGCATACCAGCGTTTTTTGAGTTCGGGGGATTGCGCGGCGGCGGCGATCAGCTCGGGCATGAGGCGGTTGACGGCCTCGGAAGCTGCTTCAAAACGGTCGCAGCGTATCATGCTTGCGCCGCTGGCTTTCTGCCCTTTTTCAAACATGGCATAAAACATTTCACCGCCTTCGTGCCAAATGCGGAATTCGGCGCGCATACGGTAATGTTTGTCCGGGGATTCATACACTTCCCACTCGGGAACATCCAAACCTGCAAAAAGGGTTTTAAGGCGGTCTTGTTTATCTTGAAGCTGCTGCGTGTAGTCGCTCATATCGCTATCCTGAAAAATCAGACCGGATTATAAGCCGATTTTCCTCGCCGCACGTAAACTCTTTGACTGCCTCCCCTTCAATGGCGGACGGGCTTTTGTGCTAAAATCCGCCGTCTTTCCACACTATACCGATAAAGGGAAAAATCATGGCAGGCAACACTTTCGGACAACTCTTCACCGTTACCACCTTCGGCGAAAGCCACGGCGCAGGTTTGGGCTGCATCATCGACGGCTGCCCGCCCGGACTGGCATTGACCGAATCAGACATCCAAGCCGACCTCGACCGGCGCAAACCCGGCACCAGCCGCCACGTTACCCAACGCCGCGAAGCCGACCAAGTCGAAATCCTCTCCGGCGTATTCGAAGGCAAAACCACCGGCACACCCATCGCCCTCTTAATCCGCAATACCGACCAGCGCAGTAAAGACTACGGCAACATCGCCACCAGCTTCCGTCCCGGCCATGCCGACTATACTTATTGGCAAAAATACGGCACGCGCGACTATCGCGGCGGCGGCAGGAGTTCCGCCCGCGAAACCGCCGCCCGCGTTGCCGCCGGAGCCGTTGCCAAAAAATGGCTGAAAGAAAAATTCGGCACGGAAATCACCGCCTACGTTACCCAAGTCGGCGAAAAAGAAATCCGGTTTGAAGGCTGCGAACACATTTCCCAAAATCCTTTTTTTGCCGCGAACCAAAGCCAAATTGAGGACTTGGAAAACTATATGGACGGCGTGCGTAAATCCTTGGATTCCGTCGGCGCGAAACTGCATATTGAAGCGTCTAACGTCCCTGTCGGCTTGGGCGAACCCGTTTTCGACCGCCTCGATGCCGAAATCGCCTACGCGATGATGGGCATCAACGCCGTCAAAGGCGTGGAAATCGGCGCAGGCTTCGGCAGCATTGTCCAACACGGCAGCGAACACGGCGACGAACTCACCCCGCAAGGCTTTCTGTCCAACCATTCGGGCGGCATCCTCGGCGGCATCAGCACGGGGCAAGACATCTGCGTCAATATCGCCATCAAACCCACCAGCTCCATTGCCACCCCGCGCCGAAGCATCGACATCAACGGCAACCCCGTCGAACTCGCCACCCACGGCAGACACGACCCCTGCGTCGGACTGCGCGCCGCGCCGATTGCCGAAGCCATGCTGGCATTGGTTTTAATCGACCACGCCCTGCGCCATCGTGCGCAAAATGCCGACGTTCAGGTTAATACGCCCGACATTACCCTTTCAAACAAATAAAAATTTAGCCAAAACACAGACTTTATAATAGAATACCAAGCATTGCCGTGCCGCTTTGACGCACGGGTTTGTTTAGAGGAATACAACCGACATGACACAAGAAACCGCTTTGGGTGCGGCACTGAAATCCGCCGTCCAAACTATGAGCAAAAAGAAACAGACCGAAATGATTGCCGACCATATCTACGGCAAATACGATGTATTCAAACGCTTCAAACCGTTGGCGCTCGGCATCGATCAAGATTTGATTGCCGCTTTGCCTCAATACGATTCCGCACTGATTGCACGCGTCCTCGCCAACCACTGCCGCCGTCCGCGTTATCTGAAAGCCTTAGCGCGCGGCGGCAAACGTTTCGATTTGAACAACCGTTTCAAAGGCGAAGTTACCCCCGAAGAACAGGCAATCGCGCAAAACCATCCTTTCGTGCAGCAGGCTTTGCAACAGCAGTCCGCCCAAGCTGCCGCCGAAACGCCGTCTGTTGAAGCCGAAGCAGCCGAATCTTCCGCAGCAGAATAAATCCCCAAACGAAATGCCGTCTGAAAACCGATTCGGTTTCAGACGGCATTTTTTCGTATGCGGCAATCACGGTTCAAATATCGAGTTCCGCCGTATCGCCTTCGCGTTCCATCCATGCGCGGCGGGCGGCGGCTTCGCCTTTGCCCATCAGTTTGACGAAGATGTCGCGTGTTTCGTCATCTGCGCCTTCTGGGATTTGTACCTGCAACAGGCGGCGGGTGTCGGGGTGCATGGTGGTGTCTTTGAGCTGGTCGGGGTTCATTTCGCCCAAGCCTTTGAAACGGCTGATGGAATAGGCGGTTTCTTTCACGCCTTCTTTTTGCAGCCGCTCCAAGATGCTGTCGAGTTCGTTTTGGTCGAGGGCGTAGAATTTGCGGGCGGGTTTGCTTTTGCCTTGTGCGTTGACATCGACGCGGAACAGCGGCGGCTGGGCGACGTAGATGTGTCCGTCGGCGACCAGTTTCGGGAAGTGGCGGTAGAACAGGGTCAGCAGCAAGACCTGAATATGCGAGCCGTCCACATCGGCATCGGACAGGATGGCGATTTTGCCGTAGCGCAGGCCGCTTAAGTCGGGATTGTCGTTGATGCCGTGCGGATCGACGCCGATGGCGACGGAAATGTCGTGGATTTCGGCGTTGCCGAAGAGTTGGTCAGGATGGACTTCAAAGCTGTTGAGCACTTTACCGCGCAGGGGCAGGATGGCTTGGGTGGCTTTGTCGCGGGCGAGTTTGGCGGAGCCGCCGGCGGAATCGCCTTCGACGAGGAAGAGTTCGTTTTCGCGTATGTCTTCGCTTTCGCAGTCGGTCAGTTTGCCGGGCAGGACGGCGACGCCGCTGCCTTTTTTCTTTTCGATTTTTTTAACCGAACGCATCCGCGCCTGTGCCTGACGGATGGCGAGTTCGGCGATTTTTTTGCCGTAGTCCACGTTTTGGTTCAGCCACAATTCCAAAGGGTCGCCCGATACGGCGGCAACGAGTTTCAGCGCGTCGCGGTTGGTCAGTTTGTCTTTGGTCTGACCTTGGAACTGCGGGTCGAGGACGCGGGCGGAGAGGACGAAGGCGGTTTTTCCGAACACATCATCACTTTGCACTTTCACGCCGCGCGGCAAGAGGTTGTGCAGATTGATGAAATTGTTGACGGCGTTGAACACGGCTTGTTTCAAGCCTGCTTCGTGCGTGCCGCCCAGCGGGGTGGGGATGAGGTTGACGTAGCTTTCGTTGGCGCACGAGCCTTCTTCCAGCCAGGTCAGGGCAAACGCCGCGCCTTCGCCGATGCTGAAATCGCCGTTGTGGCCGTCTGAAATGTAGTTTTCGCAGGAGAACAGCGGCACGGCTTCCTGCGCGTCGGCAATCAGGTCGGTCAGATAGCTTTTTAGACCGTCGGGGTAGTGCCAGGTTTGAGTGTGCGCTTCGTCTTCGCCTTTGACCGGACGGGTCAGGGAAACGCGCACGCCCGGCAGCAGCACGGCTTTGGCGCGCAGCAGGCGTTCGAGTTCGGGAATGCTGTAATTCGGGCTTTCAAAATATTTGCCGTCCGGCCAGACGCGCACTTCGGTGCCGCTGTCTTTGACGGCGCATTTGCCCACTTCCGCCAACGGTTCGACCACGTCGCCTCCGGCAAACACGATGCGGTGGATTTTGCCTTCGCGTTTGACGGTTACTTCGAGGCGGATGGAGAGGGCGTTGGTCACGGACACGCCCACGCCGTGCAGGCCGCCTGAAAAGGCATACGCGCTGCCGCCGTCTTTTTTGTTGAACTTGCCGCCCGCGTGCAGACGGGTAAACACGAGTTCGACCACGGATACGCCTTCTTCAGGGTGCAGGCCGACGGGAATACCGCGCCCGTTATCACGGACGGAAAGCGAACCGTCTTCGTGAATTTGCACGTCGATTGCCGTGGCGAAACCGCCTAACGCCTCGTCCGCCGCGTTGTCGATGACTTCTTGGCAGATGTGGGTCGGACTGTCGGTGCGGGTGTACATACCGGGACGTTCTTTGACCGGCTCCAAGCCTTTGAGGACGGTGATGCTGGATTCGCTGTATTGATTGTTTTTAGCCATAGGAATAATGTAAAGGCCGTCTGAAAAGATGAAAAACAACGCTTTCAGACTGCCTGAAAGCGTTTGGGTTATAGGTTTTCTATTGGATTGCGCCGGATAAAGTCTTCATAGCTTTCTATGCCGCGCAAGAAACGGGAAGAAAGTTCTTTCAATGCGCCCAAATAAACGTCGCGTTTGAAATCAATCACTTCGTCAACGGGCGCCCAATATTGGTGCCAACGCCAGCCGTCAAATTCGGGGTGGCGGGTGGCGCGCAGGTTGACATCGCAATCCCGGCCGGTCAGGCGCAGGAGATACCAAATCTGCTTCTGTCCTCGATAAGAGCCGCGCCATTCGCGGCGTACCCAGTTGTTCGGCACGTCGTAACGCAGCCAGTCGCGCGTCCGCCCGACGATTTTGACGTGTTGCGGCAGAAGTCCGACTTCTTCGTACAACTCGCGGTACATGGCGGTTTCAGGGCTTTCGCCCGGCTTGATGCCGCCTTGCGGAAACTGCCAAGAATGTTCGCGTACACGCTTGCCCCAAAAGACTTCGTTGCGGTTGTTGGTTAAGATGATACCGACATTGGGGCGATAGCCTTCCCTGTCCAACACGGTGTCGCCCTCCGTTAAATTCAATCGTGCGATTTTCCCACAAATCAGGCGGTTTTGACAAATCAGACGGCATGGCGGTACGCGTGCCGAAACACGGGGGGATTTGGGAAAATATCTTGAATTTGGTTTACAATAATGTGTTTCAAATTATTCGGGAATCAGACCATGTTAGATATCCAATTGCTCCGCAGCAACACCGACGCCGTTGCCGAACGGCTTGCACGGCGCGGTTATGACTTTGATACCGCACGTTTTGACGCACTGGAAGAACGACGCAAGTCCGTTCAGGTGAAAACCGAAGAACTACAAGCCTCGCGCAACAGCATTTCCAAACAAATCGGCGCACTGAAAGGTCAGGGCAAACATGAAGAAGCGCAGGCGGCCATGGATCAAGTCGCTCAAATCAAAACCGATTTGGAACAGGCTGCCGCCGATTTGGATGCCGTTCAAAAAGAATTGGACGCATGGTTGTTGAGCATACCTAACCTGCCACACGAAAGCGTACCTGCCGGTAAAGACGAAACCGAGAACGTCGAAGTCCGCAAAGTCGGCACCCCGCGCGAATTTGACTTTGAAATCAAAGACCATGTCGATTTGGGCGAACCTTTGGGTTTGGATTTCGAAGGCGGCGCAAAACTCTCCGGCGCACGATTTACCGTGATGCGCGGACAAATCGCCCGTCTGCACCGCGCGCTGGCGCAATTCATGCTTGATACGCACACGCTGAAACACGGCTACACCGAGCATTACACACCCTATATCGTAGACGACACCACCTTGCAAGGCACAGGCCAACTGCCCAAATTTGCAGAAGATTTATTCCATGTTACCCGCGGCGGCGATGAAACCAAAACCACCCAATACCTGATTCCGACCGCAGAAGTAACGCTGACCAACACCGTTGCAGGCAGCATTTTGGACGAAGGCGGACTGCCGCTGAAACTGACCGCCCACTCGCCCTGCTTCCGCAGCGAGGCGGGTTCGTACGGCAAAGACACACGCGGCCTGATCCGCCAGCACCAGTTCGACAAAGTGGAGATGGTACAAATCGTTCATCCCGAAAAATCATACGACGCGCTGGAAGAAATGGTCGGCCATGCCGAAAACATCCTGAAGGCTTTGGAACTGCCCTACCGCGTGATTACCCTGTGTACCGGCGACATGGGCTTCGGCGCGGCAAAAACGTATGACTTGGAAGTTTGGGTACCGGCGCAAAATACCTACCGCGAAATCTCAAGCTGCTCCAACTGCGAAGATTTCCAAGCCCGCCGCATGAAGGCGCGTTTCAAAGACGAAAACGGCAAAAACCGCTTGGTGCATACTTTGAACGGCTCCGGCTTGGCTGTCGGCAGAACCTTGGTCGCCGTGTTGGAAAACCATCAAAACGCCGACGGCAGTATCAATATCCCCGCCGCTTTGCAGCCTTATATGGGCGGTGTTGCCAAGTTGGAAGTCAAATAAGTTTACAGGCTGCCTGAACGTCAAATGCCGTCTGAAACCTGTTTCAGACGGCATTTCCTTTAAACTTTTAAAACACATCAACCGTCGGCACGAACCGCATTGCCGCAATCGCCGGTCTGTCCGACCTCGCGGATATTGGACAGCGTAACTTCCGAAATATTACCCAACGCCTCTTCCGTCAAAAATGCCTGATGGCCGGTAAACAGCACGTTATGACAAGACGACAGCCGGCGGAACACGTCGTCGGTAATCACATCGTTGGATTTGTCTTCAAAAAACAATTCGCGTTCGTTTTCATACACGTCCATACCCAATGCGCCGATTTTCCGGCGTTTCAACGCCTCAATGGCGGCAGAACTGTCAATCAGACCGCCACGGCTGGTGTTGATAATCATCACACCGTCTTTCATTTTGTCGAACGCTGCTTCGTTCAGCATATAGTGGTTCTCCGGCGTGGCGGGGCAATGCAGCGTGATGATGTCCGATCGGGCATACAGCTCGTCCAAATCCACATACCTGCCGCCGATTTTTTCCGCTTCAGGATTGCAAAACGGATCGTAAGCCAGCAGGTTCATACCGAAACCCTTTAAAATCCGCATCGTTGCGATACCGATTTTCCCCGTGCCGATAATGCCCGCCGTTTTGCCGTACATATTGAAGCCGGTCAGACCTTCCAGCGAAAAATTAGCATCGCGGGTACGCTGGTAGGCTTTGTGGATACGGCGGTTCAACGTCAGCATCAGCCCCACGGTATGTTCCGCAACCGATTCGGGCGAATAGGCTGGCACGCGCACGACTTTCAAACCCAACTCTTCAGCCGCCTTCAAATCCACATTATTGAAGCCGGCACAACGCAACGCCACAGTTTTCACGCCAATTTGCGCCAATTTTTCCAACACGGGCCGGCTGCCGTCGTCGTTTACAAAAATACAGACCGCCTCCGCGCCTTCCGCCATTTTCGCCGTTTTCGCATCCAGCATAAAATCAAAAAACTCCAGCTCGAAGCCGAAATGCCGGTTGGCGCGGGTAAAATGTTCGCGGTCATAGCTTTTCGTACCGTAAATCGCAATCTTCATCAATATGTCCAGTTGTCGCCTATGGTTGAGAAACGGCATAATACACTGAATTCAAACAAATCAGTAGAATATGGCGGATTAAAATTGATTGCATGGCACGGCAGACGCAAAATGCCGTCTGAAACTTGGATTTCAGACGGCATTTCCATTTCAAAACACAAAACTCAATCGCCCATCGCCGCCAGAAGCTCCGCCTGATGCTCGGCAATCAGGGCGTTGGTGATTTCTGCCAAGTCGCCGTCCATCACGAAATCCAGCTTGTGCAGGGTAAGGTTGATGCGGTGGTCTGTTACCCTGCCTTGGGGATAGTTGTAGGTGCGGATGCGTTCGCTGCGGTCGCCGCTGCCGATGAGGGATTTGCGTTCGGCGGCTTCTTTGGCTTGGGCTTCGCGTTTTTGCGCGTCGTTCAGGCGGGCGGCGAGGACTTTCATCGCCTGCGCCTTGTTGGCGTGTTGGCTGCGACCGTCTTGGCATTCGACCACCATGCCGGTGGGCAGGTGGGTGATGCGGACGGCGGAGTCGGTTTTGTTGATGTGCTGACCGCCCGCGCCGGATGCGCGGAAGGTGTCGATGCGCAAGTCGGCGGGGTTCAATTCGATGTCTTCCAGTTCGTCCGCTTCAGGCATGACGGCGACGGTACAGGCTGAAGTGTGAATACGGCCTTGGCTTTCGGTTGCAGGGACGCGCTGTACGCGGTGGCCACCCGATTCGAATTTCAGACGGCTGTACGCACCGAGTCCGACAATACGGGCGATGACTTCTTTATAACCGCCCAACTCGCTTTCGTTGGCGGACACAATTTCGACCTGCCAGCGGTTGCGTTCGGCGTAGCGGCTGTACATACGCAGCAAATCGCCGGCAAACAGCGCGGCTTCGTCGCCGCCCGTTCCGGCGCGTATTTCGATGAAGATGTTTTTGTCGTCGTCGGCATCTTTGGGCAGCAGCAGTTTTTGCAGTTCGGTATCGAGTGTGTTGATTTTGGCTTTTGCCGCTTCGATTTCTTCGGCGGCAAAGTCTTTCATTTCGGGGTCGGACAGCATTTCTTCGGCATCCGCCAAGTCGCTTTGGGCAAGCCGATAGTTTTGGAATACTTCGACGACGGGGGTCAGTTCGGCGTGTTCGCGCGTGAGCTTGCGGTAGTTGTCCATATCTGCCGTGGCTTCGGGTTGCCCTAAAAGATGGGTAACTTCTTCCAACCGGTCGCCGAGTTGTTGCAGTTTTTCTAAGATAGACGGCTTCATAATTCTTCCATAACAAACGCCGCCTGAATGTTCAGACGGCATCAAAACGCGGTCATTATAATGTATTTTCTGAATATTCAAAAAGATAATCTAGGGACGGAACAGGCTGTCGGCATTGCGTTCCGTTATCGCGGCGATGTCCGCCGCGCCGACACCGCGTATCTGCGCGGCAATTTCGGCAATCCGAAGAATGTTAGCAGGCGTATTAATCTCTTTTTTCAGCATAAACGGGCTGTCGGTTTCCAAGACGAAATCGGTGTCATTCAGGGTTTTGAGGGTTTCGCGCACTTTACGCGCGTTCGGATTGAGCAGCAGCGAACCGATGCCGATTTTGAAACCGAGCCCGACCAACACGCGCGCTTCTTCAATGCTGCCCGAAAAGGCGTGGACGATGCCGCCACAGGAAAAACCTGTCTGTTTGACGGCGGCGGCGATGTCGGCAGTGGCTTTGAGATTATGGATAACCACGCGGCGGCGCAGGGTTTGCGCGATGGCAAGCTGGCGGCTGAAGACTTGGATTTGCCGTTCGCGCTGTGGCGGCGTTTGGGTTTTGCCGTAAAAATCCAAACCGATTTCGCCGACCCACGCTCGGGGGTAACGCGCCAATACGGCTTCCAAACCGGCAAAATCCTGTTCCGCAATGCCGTATGAAAACCAAGGATGGATACCGAAGGCAACCCGGATGCCGTGTTCGGACGGCATTTCCGCCAAATCCGCCACGTCCTGCCAATCCTGCGGGCGCGTCGCGGGAACGATAAACCGCTTCACCCCAACTTTCCGCGCTGCGGTCAAAACGTGCGTCAGGTTTTCGCGTAAGGCGGCATCGGCAAGGTGGCAATGGGTGTCGGTGAGGTTCATTTCGATTTCACACTAACTTTAGTCTTACCAATTCTTTGTAAACATCTTCCTTACCCCAGCCTTGCGATACGGCAAGGGTCATAAGCGCGGCGGCGGTTTCGAGGTTGCATTTGCCGCCGTTGATGATGCCCGAGTTGCGGAACGCATTGCCTTGCGCGTAAACGGCGGCGGTTCTGCCTTGTCGGACTTGGCTGATGTTGAGCAACAATTTGCCTTGCTGCGTAAAGTCTTGCACGGCGCGGATGAAACCTTCGTCTGCGGGGGTGTTGCCGTGTCCGTAGCTTTGCAGGATAAGGGCTTGGGCGGAAAGCTGTCCGAGTCCGTCGGCAAGTTCTTGGACGGCAAAGCCGGGAATAAGCGTGCGGACGGCGATTTTCGCCTGCGGGTCGGGATAGCGGATTTTGAGGCCGTCTGAAACATCTGCCGCGTCCTGATTCGGGATGCGGACATTGTGCCAGCCCCGGGTTTCGTCCCACTCGGCAAGCGCGCCGAAATGCGGGTTGTCGAAACCGGCGGCGGTTTCGGTGCTGACTTTGCTGCTACCGACGGCGGGATACAGTTTGCCGTCAAACGCGATGACGGTTTGTTTGAGCTTGAGGCTGAAAGCGGCAACGGCGGTGGAAAGGTTGCGCGGGGCATCGCTGTTTTCGGCGGCGTAAGGCCATTGGGAACCGGTCAGGACAATCGGCTTGCCCAAGCCTTGCAGGGCGAGTGCGAGGAGGTTGGCGGTGTACGCCATGCTGTCCGTGCCATGCAGTATCAGGATGCCGTCGCATGAAGGGAGTTTGTCGGCGATGATGTCCAGCCAGTTGCGCCAGTGTTGCAGGGTAACGGAGGAGGAATCAATCAAGGGATTGCAGACGTGCCACTCGAAGTCGAGGCCGTCTGAAAAAGGGGAAAGGGCTTGGCTGACCAGCGCGGTATCAGGGCGCAATCCCGCACTGCTTTGCGTCATGCCGATGGTGCCGCCGGTATAAAGGACAAAAATTTTCTGTTTCATGGCTCATCCTGAAAATGCAAAGACCGCCTGAAACGAGAAATGCGTCCGGACGGTCGAAAATCCGATTTACCGCTGCTTCTGTGCCGCTTTTTTCGCTGCCTTTTCCGCCTTGCGTTTGGCGCGTTTTTCGCTCAATTGTGCGCGGTAAAGCTGATAATGCCGACGTTTGCGCCACCAAAACCACGCCAGCGCCGCCGCCAGCACGCCCAATGCGATGAAGATGCCCGATTGCAGGCTATGCATTTTCGCCATCAGCCAATCGATGTTGTGCGCGCCGTATTCGCCCAAGTAAATCCAAACGGGCACGGAAATCAGCGCGGCCAGCCCGTCCATAATCAGAAAGCGCAGATACGATACTTTGCGGCTGATGCCGGCGGTAACAAATACGGCCGTTCTCAAACCGGGCAGGAAACGGGCGACAAATAAGACCCAGTTACCGTATTTGTCGAATTTTTCCTGAACCTGCGCGTAACGTTTCGGCGTCATAATGCGCGCAATCGGTTTGAATCTCAGGATTTTCTGCCCCCAAATCCGCCCGGCGGCAAACATCACGCCGTCCCCGACCAATACGCCGAGCATACCGACTGCAAACATCATATGCGGATTGGTATAGCCCATACCCGAAATCACGCCGCCTGTTACTAGGGTCAAATCCTCGGGAATCGGCACGCCGAAACCGCAGATGACCAAAACGAAAAACACGGCCGCGTAGCCGTATTCGACAAAAAAGGCTTCCAAAAGGGCAAACATAGCGGATATTCCATTGTCGGAGATAAAAAGTCAGAACAAGCCGAAACATTTTCTGCGCGAAACGGCATTCTATCAAAGATTATGCCGTCTGAAAGCGGCAGGGGGCAGATTCGCGTGCCCGCCGCCCGTTCAGACGGCATTTAAACAGAAAACCGCCCGGTTCTGAAAACGGTTTTGCCTGATTTTGCCTAAATGCCGCCGATGGCGGCGGCGATACGTTCCGCCCCGTCGCGCGCCCAATCCGCCTGCCGCGCTTCAACCATCACGCGCACGACCGGTTCGGTTCCCGAAGCGCGCAACACAACCCTTCCTTTGCCTTCGAGTTCTTTTTCCACTTCCGCCAACACGGTTTTTGAGGCTTCCTGCCAGTTTTGCCCCTTGCCGATACGGACATTAATCATCGTTTGCGGATACGGCTGCCAGTCGGCGCAAACAGCGGCGAGGTCTTGGTTCAGCGTTTGCAATGCCGCCAAGACTTGCAGCGCGGAAATAATGCCGTCGCCGGTATTGTGTTTGTCCATACACAAAATATGGCCGCTCGCTTCGCCGCCGACGAGCCAGCCGCGCCGGTTTAATTGTTCCAACACATAGCGGTCGCCGACTTTGGCGCGGCAGAAATCCACGCCCTGCTCTTTCAAGGCGTTTTCCATCGCCATATTGGTCATCACCGTGCCGACCACGCCGCCGATGTTGACACCTTCGCCGGCGCGGGCTTTGGCGATGACGTAAATCAGGCTGTCGCCGTCGTAAACCTGCCCGTTTTTATCGACCATCATCAGGCGGTCGCCGTCGCCGTCCAGCGCGATGCCGTAGTCTGCCTCGTTTTGCAACACGGCGGCTTGGAGGGTTTTGGTATGGGTTGCGCCGCATTTTTCATTGATATTGTAGCCGTTAGGTTCGTTGCCGATGCTGACGACTTGTGCGCCCAGTTCGTGAAACACTTTGGGTGCGACGCCGTACCCCGCGCCGTTGGCGGTATCGATAACCAACTTCAAACCCCGAAGGTCGGAATGGCTGGGAAAGGTGGATTTGCAAAATTCGATATAGCGGTCGTCCGCACCGCTGATGCGGCGTGCGCGCCCGAGGCGTGCAGAAGGCTGGGTTTTCATTTCTTCGTCGATTTTGGCTTCGATTTCCAACTCGACTTCATCGCTCAGTTTCACGCCGCCCTCGGCAAAGAATTTGATGCCGTTGTCGGAATAGGCATTGTGCGACGCGGAAATCATCACACCGGCGGACAGGCGCAGCGCACGGGTCAGATAAGCCACGCCAGGCGTGGGCAGCGGCCCGGTCTGTACCACATTCACACCCGCCGCCGTAAAACCGGCCACCAAAGCGGCTTCCAGCATATAACCGGAAATACGCGTGTCTTTGCCGATTAAAACGGTCGGTTTCTGGCCGGTGTCGTGCTGAACCAAAACCTGCCCCGCCGCATAGCCGAGTTTCAATACAAAATCGGGCGTAATCGGAAACTGCCCGACTTCGCCGCGCACGCCGTCCGTGCCGAAATATTTTTTTGCCATCATTTGCTCCGAGAATGTGAACCGTTGTCCGAGATTATACAGTCAGTTTGTGCCTTGCTGTCTGCACCGTTGATGCCGTCTGAAGCCGCCCCGCCCTTTTCAGACGGCATAAAGTATGCGAACCGCTGTTTACAGATTGATGCCCAACGCTTCCCACACCTTCAACGCATCCGCCGTCGCCTTCACATCATGCACCCGCACGATTTGCGCGCCGCGTGCCACAGCCGCCAAAGCCGCCGCCACGCTGCCGTGTACGCGCGCCGCCGCGTCGGTTTCGCCCGTCAGTTCGCCTATCGTGCTTTTGCGCGACACACCGATCAGCAGCGGCAAACCGGTTTCCGCCATCAATTCGGGCAAATGCCGCATCAGCGCGATATTGTGTTGCAGGTTTTTGCCGAAGCCGAAGCCGAAACCCGGGTCGAGCGTAATCCGTTGCGGCGCGATGCCTGCCGCGACACAGGTTTCTGACCGTGTTTTCAGATAACGTGCCACTTCACCGACAACATCCTGATATTTCGGATTAATCTGCATGTTTTCAGGCAAACCCTGCATGTGCATCAGGCAAATGCCCGTATCCGCCTGACACGCCAGCAATTCGACCGCGCCTTCGTCGGTCAACGCCGCCACATCGTTAATAATATCGATGCCGCCGAGTGCCAACGCTTTTTCCATAACCACCGTGCGGCGCGTGTCCAAACTGATGGGAACGCCCCATCCAACCACTTCCGCCAATACAGGCTCAACCCGCGCCCATTCTTCTTCAGGCGAAACATAATCCGCACCCAACCGCGTCGATTCGCCGCCGATGTCGAGAATGTCCGCACCCTCTTTCAAAAGCCGTTCGGCATGCGCCAAAGCTGTTCGGGCGTTTTGCGAATACGCGCCGCCGTCGGAAAAAGAATCGGGCGTGAGATTCACGATGCCCATGATTTTCGGTTTGTCCAAACCGATTTCAAACCGTCCTGCCTGCCAAACGCATCCGACCATATCCGTGCCTCCGGAATAAAAAGCAAATTATATGCCGTCTGAACAAAACTTGTCCGTTTCAGACGGCATCGGTATTTCAAAAAAGTATCTTGCAGAATCCGCCGCCGTATGAAACATACACTTCCCCTGCAAACGCGGCAACGCCCCTTCATGCAAGATATAGTGGATTAACAAAAATCAGGACAAGGCGACGAAGCCGCAGACAGTACAAATAGTACGGAACCGATTCACTTGGTGCTTGAGCACCTTAGAGAATCGTTCTCTTTGAGCTAAGGCGAGGCAACGCCGTACCGGTTTTTGTTAATCCACTATAATCCGCCCGCATAAAATAGGATTGCCGCAAGCCGTGTTATACTGCGGCGTGTTTTACGGATTGTTCGGGCTATGGATTTATTATCGGTCTTCCACAAATACCGTCTGAAATATGCGGTAGCGGTGCTGACGATGCTGCTTTTGGCGGCAATCGGGCTGCACGCTTCCGTATATCGCATCTTCACACCTGAAAACATCCGAAGCCGCCTCCAACAAAGCATTGCCCATACGCACCGGAAAATCTCGTTTGATGCGGATATACAGCGCAGGCTTCTGCCCCGGCCGACCGTCATCCTGAAAAACCTGACCATTACCGAACCCGGCAGCGACCGGACTGCCGTTTCCATTAAAGAAACCAAAATCGGATTGGGCTGGAAAAATCTGTGGTCGGATCGGATACAGATTGAAAAATGGGTGGTTTCGGGTGCGGAACTTGCCCTGACGCGCGACGGGAAAGGCGTTTGGAATATCCAAGACCTGATCGACAACCCAAAACGCAAAGCCTCGGTAAACCGCATCATCATCGAAAACAGTACCGTCCGCCTCGACTTCCTGCAAGAGCGGTTTACCCTGAAGGAAGTCCGCCTCAACCTGCAATCCCCCGTTTCATCGGGACAACAGTTTGAAAGTTCGGGCACACTGACCGGCGAAAACCTGTCTGCCTCATGGAAAAGCAAAGGGCTTTTCATTTCAGACGGCATCAATCCGCCCGAAATCTCACCGTTCCATTTCGAAGCCGAGACCGCCCTAAACGGGCACGGCATTACCGTTTCCACCACCGGCAACCCCACTATCCGTTTTAACGCCGGCGGACCGGATGCGGCCAACCTCAGCCTGCGTGCCGACACCGCCTTCCACAACCTCCACCTGACCGCCCAAATCCCTACGCTGTCACTCAGGAACAACAGCATTAAAATTGAAACCGTCAACGGGACATTTACCGCTACCGCCGACGGCGGGAATTCCCAATGGGGCGGATCGTTCAAACTCGATAAGGCCAAACTTCACCCCGGCATCGGCAACATCGGCAACGCCGAAATCTCCGGCAACGTCAAAACACCCCGCCTTCAAACCAACTTTTCCCTCGGCTCTCCATTGGTTTGGAGCCGGAATAACGGTCTGGAGGCACCGCGCCTGCATGTATCAACCCTTCAGGATACCGTCAACCGCCTGCCGCAACCCCGTTTCATCAGCCGGCTCGACGGTTCGATGTCCATAAAAAACCTTCATCAGTGGCATGCCGAACTCAACGGTTCGTTCGACCGCCAAACCGTTGCCGCGAAATTCAGATACACACACGAAGACGCACCGCACCTGGAAGCCGCCGTCGCACTGCAAAAATTGAACCTGACCCCCTATCTTGACGACGTGCGGCAACAAAACGGCAAAATATTTCCCGACATCCTCGGCAAGCTGTCCGGAGATATCGAGGCCCACCTTAAAATCGGCAATGTCCAACTTCCCAGCCTGCAACTGGACGATATGGAGACCTACCTCCACGCCGACAAAGGCCATATTGCGCTCAGCCGTTTCAAGTCAGGGCTTTACGGCGGCCACACCGAAGGCGGCATCAGCATCGCCAACACCCGTCCCGCCACTTACCGCCTACAACAGAATACAAGCAACATCCAAATCCAACCGCTGCTGCAAGACCTGTTCGGCTTCCACAGCTTCAGCGGCAACGGCGATGCAGTCATCGACCTGACCGCGAGCGGCGAAACCCGAAAAGAGCTTATCCGCTCGCTTCAAGGCAGCCTGTCGCTGAATATTTCCAACGGCGCATGGCACGGTATCGACATGGACAATATCCTGAAAAACGGCATTTCGGGCAAAACTGCCGACAATGCCGCACCCAGCACACCCTTCCACCGATTCACGCTCAACAGCGAAATTTCAGACGGCATCAGCCGCCACATCGATACCGAACTCTTCTCCGACAGCCTCTATGTTACCAGCAACGGCTATACCAATCTGGATACGCAGGAATTGTCTGAAGATGTCCTTATCCGCAACGCCGTCCATCCGAAAAACAAACCGATTCCCCTGAAAATCACCGGTACGGTGGACAAACCGTCCATTACCGTCGATTACGGCAGACTGACCGGCGGCATCAATTCGCGCAAAGAGAAACAGAAAATCCTCGAAGACACCCTGCTGGAACAATGGCAGTGGCTCAAACCTAAAGAACCGTAAATACCCTGCGTACAAAAATGCCGTCTGAAACACTTTAAGCTTCAGACGGCATGGCCTTTCCGACCGGCCGTACCACATTGGAAACACAAGCCCCACATCTGTTTGGTTTGGTGTCGGCTGGCAATACCGCCATTTATATTTTCGTCAAACCGCAGCGATTTTTCGTTGCCGCATCAAAAACAAAGTATGTCGGTTATATTTCACGACAGGGCATAGGCTGCCCATACTGAAAAGGCAAGCAAGAACGCGAACCAAAACCAACCGCCTATCCATTCGCCCATATCGGCAGAAAACGTCCGCCAGTCCAAACATTCCGTGTTTCCATAATCTTCAACACGAAACAGACCCAAGCTCAAAACCGGCACAACGATACGTGCGGTCCGATGGAAAAAACGGCTTGGTTCCGCAAACGGGAATGCCGAACACATCAGCTCGAGTATCCAGTCCGCCACCGCCGCCAAAATCCTGACTGCCCATTTGAACAGTTCGTCCATGTGTCTTCCCCCCATGCCATCCTAAAAACCGGCCCAACCGACAAAAAACCAGCCACCGGCCGAATATCAACGCCTCCGCAAGCAGTGCGGCGAACACCGACCATGCCGAGACCGCCATCTTCCGCCGCAGCAACACGCGCCGCACATTCCGCCAACCGCCTCGTTTCCAGGCGCGGTACAGGATTTTCAGCCGCCGCAATCCGTAACGGACAAAATCGCAGCTTGTCGCAAAAAGCCCAGCCACTACGTCCAACAAATCCGCCAACATACGCCTTTCCCAACCGTTTCCAAACAGACAAACAGAACGCACCTGTCCCGCCAGACAACCGCCTTTCAGACGGCATCGGTTGCCTCGAAATTGCCATCCCAACACAAAACCACACAGGCAACACACAAATGCCGTCTGAAAATCCAAACGGCGGCATAGCAATGCCGCCCTGCAACCGTAGGGCGGCATTGCGTATCAAACCAACTTTCAATATATTAATTTAAAATAAAAAATACTCAATTATCGTCATTTCCGCCAGCGCGGGAATGACGACACGAGGAATCCTATTTGAATCTACCTGGTCATTTGGCGGGAGATAGATTTGGCGGGTCTCCAAAGTTGGATAATCTGGTATCCCAGCTTAGCGGAGTTAATTTAAGCAATTATAAAATTCTAGAAAATGAATGGGCAAATGCATTAATGGAAAAGAAACGCGTAACGGTAAATGTTGATATACAATACAAGGGAAATAGTTTAAGGTCAGATCATTTTGTTATTCAATATGAAATTGATGGCATTAAAAAAGTTGAAAAGATTTACAACACAGGAAAGTAAAAATGAAATTTGAAGATAAGATATCAGAAATACAAAAACGTATGCTTAGCTTGGCACTTGAATTTTCAGGAGAGGGGGTTACCGCTGTCTATATATATGGTGCAAGGGAAAGAAACGTATTGTCTTTTGATGCTTTTTTTAAAGTGGATAATAAAATTATGAGAAAGGAGTCTTTTAATACAAAAGAGATTCAATGGCAGTTTCTTAATCTTGGAATGGAAGATTATTCGGAACTATGCTCTGTCTTTGCCGAGAATCATCAGGAAATTCCAACTCAGTTGAAACTCATATATGACAATGTAAATCAGAAAGCATCCGCTAATTATTCATATGAAAAATTTTTCTCGCATAGAGATGATTTAACACCGGGTAATATTTTTGAACAATGGTTTAAAGAAGAAAAGCAAAAAACAGAAAACCCGTATGGCTAATCATGATTCCATAATGCAGATTAAAGGCAGCCCGAAACCCCGTTCAGGCTGTCGTTTGCATTTGGGCACGCTGGCTTTCAGCCTGCTGCTCGGTTTCGGTTCGGCTCTGATTGTGCCCGCAGCCGCAGCACGAGGTGCAGGATGGCAGCAGCGCCGAAGCCGTCGGCAGCTCGCTGAGTGCCGGCCGCCATCTCAGCATCCGTGCCACCGAAGGCAACATCGAAGCCAAAGGCGCACAAATCTCCGCCGAAGGCGATGCCCTGCTGTATGCCCGCGACGACATCCGACTGCTGGCCGCGGCCGACAGCCGCCGGCAAACCGGCAGCAGCAAGCGCAGCGGTTTCTCCATCGACAACCGCGACCATATCACCCCCTTCGGCACCTTTAACGATCAGGGGCAGGCTGCGGGCGAGATCGGCAGCACCCTGTCCGTGGGCGGTAAAACCCGTCTGCTATAAGCCGAGTTCCTCCCAAATCCCATCAATCTTCGCCGTAACGGCAGGGTCTTTTTTGATCACACGACCCCATTCGCGGTCGGTTTCGCCCGGCCACTTGTTGGTCGCGTCCAAACCCATTTTTCCGCCAAGTCCGCTGACGGGGCTGGCGAAGTCGAGGTAGTCGATAGGCGTGTTTTCCATCAAAACGGTGTCGCGTACGGGGTCCATGCGCGTGGTGACCGCCCAGATGACTTCTTTCCAGTCGCGTACGTTCACATCGTCATCCACCACGATGATGAATTTGGTGTACATAAACTGACGCAGGAACGACCAGCAGCCCATCATCACGCGCTTGGCGTGTCCGGCGTACTGTTTTTTCATACTGACCACCGCCATGCGGTAGGAGCAGCCTTCGGGCGGCAGGTAGAAATCGGTGATTTCGGGGAACTGCTTTTGCAAGAGCGGTACGAACACTTCGTTCAATGCCACGCCCAAAACGGCGGGTTCATCGGGCGGTTTGCCCGTGTAGGTGGAGTGGTAAATCGGGTTTTCGCGCATGGTGATGCGTTCGACCGTGAACACGGGGAAATGGTCCTGCTCGTTGTAATAGCCCGTGTGGTCGCCGTATGGGCCTTCCAACGCGGTTTCGTTCGGATGGATGACGCCTTCCAACACAATTTCGGCACGGGCGGGCACTTGCAAATCGTTGCCGATACATTTCACCAGCTCCGTCCGCGAACCGCGCAGCAGTCCGGCAAACTGGTATTCGCTCAAGGTATCGGGAACGGGCGTTACCGCACCCAAAATGGTGGCGGGGTCGCAGCCGAGCACGACGGCGACGGGATACGGCGTATCGGGATTGAGTTTGCGGAATTCCTGATAATCCAGCGCGCCGCCGCGATGCGACAGCCAGCGCATAATCAGCTTGTTCTTGCCGATTAATTGTTGGCGGTAAATGCCTAAGTTCTGGCGTTTTTTGTGCGGCCCGCGCGTTACGGTCAAGCCCCATGTTACCAGCGGCGCAACGTCTTCCGGCCAGCAATGCTGAATCGGAAGTTTATACAAATCAACGTCTTCGCCTTCCCACACGATTTCCTGACACGGCGCATTTTTCACCACGTTCGGCGCCATGCTCCAAATGTCTTTCAACAGCGGCAGTTTGGAAAACGCATCTTTGATGCCTTTGGGCGGTTCGGGTTCTTTCAAATACGCCAGTGTCTGCCCGATTTCGCGCAGTTTGGACACGCTGTCCGCGCCCATGCTCATCGCCACGCGCTCGGGCGTACCGAACAGGTTCGCCAACACGGGATAATCGTAGCGCGTGCCGTCGGGCTTAATCGGGTGCTCAAACAGCAACGCCGGCCCTTCGGCGCGCAGCACGCGGTCGGCTATTTCGGTCATTTCCAAATGCGGAGAAACGGGATTCGCAACGCGTTTGAGTTTACCCTGCTGCTCGAGCATGGCGATGAAGTCGCGTAGGTCTTTGTATTTCATATTTATCCTTATTTGATTCCGCCTGAAAACCGGATTCTGGCTTTCAGACGGTCTGAATCTTCATTCTCTGTTTGCGGTAAAAACCAATATTCGCCATATGGGCGGCAAATACCGATGTTTAAAACAGGAACCCATCCTCGTTTTACTTGCCATCTCATCAAACACAAAGGCGGCAGGCACGCCGCCCAAGCGGACGATTTGACACGGCGGGCTAATCGCTTATTTTTATATTTGCTTGAACCAATTTGGCTTTCATATTTATTATCCCTTTAAAAACGCACTATTCTACTTAAAAGCACGGCAGGTTTCCTTAATGTTTTTTTGTTGCAGCCAAAATTCCTGTCAAATTTGTTTCCAACCAATCCACCAACTCAAACATCTTATTTGATGCCTGTGCGCCAAATTCAGTTAATGTGTAATCCACTTGCGGCGGTACGGTATTATAAGATTTACGGATTAGCATCCCATCGGCTTCCAATTCCTGTAAGGTTTTCGTCAGCATACGTTCGCTTATCCCATCTATAGCGCGGCGAAGTTCGCTAAACCGCTTGGTGCCGGAATGCAAACTCACCAACACCAATACGCCCCAACGGCTGGTCAAATGTTGCAAAATTTGGCGGGAAGGGCAAGCTGAAGCCAGTACGTTCCCACGATTTAGATTTTTTTCCATTTTTAATTCCTTAAAATTTAATAAGTTAAAAAATATTTTTAAAAAATTCCAAAACTTACGTTTATGTAAGTACTTCTAAAAAGTAAGTATTGAAATATAATACGCCACATCAAGCGGACAATCAAATGTTCAAACATCATTTCAACTTAACGAGAAGGAAAACATCATGACAACGAAAACCATCGCAATTACCGGTGCGACAGGTCAATTTGGCGTAATCGCATTAGACTTATTAAAAGCAAAACAAACAAACATCATCGCGCTTGTACGCGCTCCGGAAAAAATTTCAGGTGTAGAAGCCCGCAAATTTGATTATTCAAAAACAGAAGGACAAGTAGAAGCCTTGCAAGGCGCAGATACCTTAATTTTGGTATCAAGTAATGAAATCGGTCAGCGTTTTGTACAACACAACAACGTGATTGAATCAGCGAAAAAAGCAGGTGTGAAACATATTATCTACACCAGCTTACTCGGCGCGACCAATGACAATACCGTAAAATCCCTTGCCGGCGAACACGTTGAAACAGAAACCGCATTAAAAGCCTCAGGCATTACTTACACCATTTTACGCAATGGCTGGTACACCGAAAACTACACGGCTTCAATTCCGGCAGCATTAGCAAACAATGCTTTCTACGGTTCGGCAAAAAACGGCAAAATTTCGTCCGTACTCCGTGCAGAACTTGCGGAAGCAGCGGTAAACGTCGCATTAAGCGAAGGGCATGAAAACCAAACTTACGAGCTTGCCGGATCAATCGGCTGGACATTAGCTGACCTTGCCGCAGAAATCAGCAAACAAACAGGTAAAGATATCCCTTATGTAGATATTCCTGCGGCAGATTATGCCGCAGCCCTTGTGCAGGCGGGATTAGATGAAGGCTTTGCAGGCTTAATCGCACAATGGGATGTGGATGCGTCAAACGGTGCATTATTCTCAGAAGACAAAACCCTTGAGAAATTGCTTGGCCGTCCGACATCCGGTCTGGATGTGGCTGTAAAACAAGCCCTTTAATGCAGGGTTTGACCCGATGATAAAATAGTGTCCCTACCGCAATTTTTGTGCAAATACCTGTATCTGAGGCAATATAATCCCTCTGATACAGGTATTTTTATAAGTGAGAAACAGCTTTTTAGATTCATTATGCCGTTGATATCGCCCCTATCCTTGCCTGCGCTTCGGCATATTCTATGCCGTGATAAAAGTCGCGTACCAGCGGATGTTCGCCGCCTTGATGGAGTTGCAACAAAGGACGTTGACCATCGGGTTGGGTAACGACATTGCAGTGCAAACCGAAGGTGTCGGATTCGTAAGGGGGCAGCCGGTTGCAGATCATCCCGAAATAAACGGCGTTTTCAGGGTTGTCGTGAAAGTGGCTTTGATAGTCGTTAAAACTCTTTTCGCTGACAGATACCCACACCCCGTATTCCAGCGTTTCCTGATGCCCGATAATCGGAATAGTCAGCACCGCGCGGATAAAGCGGTCGGTTTGGTCGGGATAACGGATGATGCAGAAATCAGAATCGCATTCCGCTTGATAAGCAATGCGTTCTTCTTCACTGAGTTGATTATAGGGATAGGGGGCGGTAAAGCCGATTGCGGGCATATCTTCATGTTTTTCGCCGCAGGAAGTGCAAGTGTGCATAAGGTTTCAGACTTTCAAAACGAGTTTGCGGTAAAGCCATTCGCCGGCAAACAGCATCCCCATCAATACATAGGCAATCACGCCTGTATAAACCGCCCACCAATCATATCGCCCCAACCGGACCAACAAAGCGGCAAGCGTCCCGTTGATTATAAAAAATACGCACCAAACCTGCGTTACCCGGCGGGTATAGCGCACGGCTTTTTCAGGCAGGTCGGGCTGTTGCAGCCGCGCGAGCCTTTCTATTACCGTCTGTTTGGCAAACAGGCTTCCGCCGAACACCGCCAACATCATCAGATTGACGAGGACGGGATACCAATACATCGAATCGTGCCGCCCAAACACCAATACTGCGGCAAAAAACAGTGTAATAAACAAAGCCACATAACGCTGTTGGGGCAGTTTGGCAGTCAGGGCGCGCAGCAGCCACAACCCGCACATCGCCGCCGCCAGCCAAACAAACCAGCCCGCCTCCCTGCCGTAATACCATAAAGCCGGATAGGCAATGCTTAATACGGTCAGAAAAATATGTCCGAAAAAACCGGGTTTCATTTTGAATCCGCACAAATGTTTTCAGACGGCATCCGATAATAATATGCCGTCTGAAAAATAATCAGAGATGCCGCCTACCCCGCCTGAATCTTCAATACCGCCTGTACCACGTCGTTGACGGTGCGGACATTGCGGAAATCTTCGGCCTGCAGCTTGCGGCCGGTTTCACGCTTGATACGGTCAATCAAGTCGATGGCATCGATGCTGTCGATTTCCAAATCTTCGTAAAGGTTGGTATCGGGCGTAATCCGTTCCGGTTCGATTTCAAACAACTCGGTCAGGGTATCGCGCAACAACCGGTAGATTTCTTGTTCGGTCATATGTTTCATCCTTATGCTTGGCGGCTTTTGACAAAGGCGGCGAGTGTTTTGACATTGGCAAAATGTTCGCGCAAGTTCTCCTGCTCGCCGTCCAATCGGAAACCGAAATGTTTTTGCACCGCCAAACCCAATTCCAGCGCATCGACGGAATCCAGTCCCAGCCCTTCGTCGCCGAACAGCGCGTCTTCGCTGCCGATGTCGGCGGCGGTTATATCCTCCAAAGCCAAACTGTCGATAATCAGTTGTTTGATTTGGTTTTCCAAGTCGTTCATATGGTTTTCCTTGTAAAATAGTCCTGCAGATATTCATTCAGCCGCCGCGCCGCAATCGGCAACGGTTTCTCGGCGAGCCAGTCTTGGGGGAGGATGTCGTCTCCGACGGTAATTTCATACCGTATCCGTTTCGGGGGAATGCGGTACCACGGCTGCCCTTTTTTAAAATTGGGCGGATTCATTTTGATACATACGGGCGTAATCACTTCGGCATAGCGCAAGCCCAAAGAAACCGCGCCCCGGTGCATTTTTACCCGTCCGTCCCAGCCCGTCCTCGTTCCTTCGGGGAACACCAGCAGGCTCTGCCCGCTGTCAAAAACCGCCTTTACTGTTTCCAACATTGCTTCCGACTCTTCGTTCGGAATATAGCCCGCACCTTTAATCTGGCTGCTCATTGCCGGATTGTGCTGCAAATCTTTTTTCACGATACAGTTCATTTCGGGCACATGGCCGACAAGCAGCACCACATCCAACAGAGACGGATGGTTTGCCAAAATCAACTGTCCCGGGCGGTTGAGTTTTTCAATACCCCTGAACGATACCTCCAACACGCCCGACCATTTCAGATAAGCAACGAACAAACGCCAAGATGTTCCGATAATCCGGCGCGCCGCCAATTGGCGGGCGACAGACCTTGAAGTGCCGTTTAAAGTGTAAGGCAGCAAAACCAATTTCATCATAATGCCGCCGACACCGAAAATCACAAATCCTAACCAAGTCGCCGCAAAACGGCGGCAATAATCCAATTTATCCATTCCGCTGCCACAGCCATTCACGATTGCGGTATACCCGGCGGCATTCCCGACTGCCGTTCAACAGAAAACGCACCCATTCCAAACCGCTCCAATATGCCTCGGACAGCATACCGGTTTCAGACGGCATATCGTCCGAAGCAGACAAAGTCAGGCTGTAACGCGTCCCTTTGGTCAGAACCATCGCCAAAGCATAAGCAAACGGCGCGCGCGTCGCCGATACGGCATATCCTTCCGGCAGCGGATCGTCCGCCACCAAAACCAAAACCGACCCACATCCCTCTTCCAACAGTGATGCCGCTTCCGCCAATGCCGTTTCCACACCGTCGGCACACACGGCCAATGCCGTCTGCTCGCTCATATCCTGACGCAATATCGACCACTGCCCCGCCGTTGCATTGTGCACCGACAAACCGAACGAAGTCGGCGACACGGTTTGCGATTTCAACAGTTCCAACCACAAATCGAAACTGCGCGCCATTTCCCCGTCGTGCGAGGCATAAACTACCGGACTGCCGGGATGGGCGGAGGCAATGTCCCAAGCCGCGTCGCACACCAAACGCGCCGCCTTACTCAAACGGCGGCGCTGCATAGCGGGCAGGAACGGCAATTCCGGCCTGACATCGGGCAAACCGTCGGCAAAATCCGGACATTCCGCCCATTTTGCCCACTGCACCATATCGCGCATTTTGCTGCCCGAAACCCGCCAGTCGGCGATGTCGAAGTGGAACCGGCAAATAATCGGCGGCATAGTTTCTTTCAAAAATTTACACTGTGCCGCATTCTAACCAAAGCCTATCCCCCTGACAATGCCGAAATTCAAACGCATTTCTGCCCCCTTTCTCCGACAACGCCGCCTCTCGGCAAACCGCCAGAATTAGCCTGAATTTACATTTATCATTATAATGCCGGTATTTGCCAGCCTGCCGCCGCAATATATGGACACACTGCCAGAATGCCCGATTACCGACACCGCCTCCCTGCTGCCGCACAGCGGGCGTATGGTTCTGATAGACCGCATTACCCGATACGGCGATGATTTTGTCGAAGCAGGGGCGCAGGTAAGCCCCAATCACATCCTGCTGGCCGGAGGCATACTGCCCTACACGGCATTTATCGAACTGATGGCGCAGGCTGTCGGCGCGTATGCCGGCATCCAAGCCCGAAAAAACGCGCAACCGGTCCGGCTCGGCTTCCTGCTCGGCACGCGCAAACTTGAAATCTTCGCCCAATCCGTCCCAATCGGAACGCATCTGCTGGCAACGGCGCATATGTCTATTCAGGATGCCGGGGGAATGGGCGTGTTCGACTGCGAACTGCGTTGGACGGATGCGCCGGAAACTTCGTCCGAAACACTCCCTTCAGACGGCATTTTGGCGCGCGCCTCACTCAACGTGTACAGCCCCGAACACCCTGTCAAAACAACTTAATGCCGTCTGAACAGGCACACACATACGGAGAACAACCATGACTGAAACCGTCCTGATTACCGGTTCAAACAGAGGCATAGGCAAAGCCGCCGCACTCGGTTTGGCGGAAGACGGCTTTGATATCGCCGTCCACTGCCGCAGCCGCCGCGACGAAGCCGAAGCCGTGGCGGAAGAAATCCGCGCTTTGGGCAGAAATGCGCGCGTGTTGCAGTTTGACGTGTCCGACCGCGCAGCCTGCCGCGATATTTTGACTGCCGACATCGAAGCAAACGGCGCGTATTACGGCGTGGTGTTGAACGCCGGACTGACGCGCGACAACGCCTTCCCCGCGTTTTCAGACAACGATTGGGATGTGGTGCTGCGGACTAATTTGGACGGTTTTTACAATGTATTGCATCCGCTGGTTATGCCGATGATACGCCGCCGCAAAGCCGGACGGATTGTGTGCATGGCATCGGTATCCGGTTTGACGGGCAACCGCGGGCAGGTCAATTACAGCGCGTCCAAAGCGGGCATTATCGGCGCGGCAAAAGCTTTGGCGGTTGAGTTGGCAAAACGCAAAATCACCGTCAACTGTGTCGCGCCGGGTCTCATCGATACCGATATTATCGATGAGAACGTACCTGTCGAAGAAATTTTGAAAGCCATCCCCACCGCGCGTATGGGACTGCCGGAAGAAGTGGCGCACGCGGTGCGTTTCCTGATGGATGAAAAAGCGGCGTACATCACGCGCCAGGTGATTGCGGTAAACGGAGGTTTGTGTTGAATACCAGAAGGGTCGCAGTAACGGGCATAGGCGGCATTACCGCCTTCGGCCGGGATTGGCAAAGCATACAGGCAGCATTCAAAGCCGAAAAAAACGCCGTCAAATATATGGATTGGCGCGAACGTTTCCCCGAATTGGAAGCGCAACTGGGTGCGCCGATTGAAAATTACGCGCCGCCGAAACATTGGACGCGCAAGCAGCTCAGAAGTATGGGGCGCGTGTCGTATTTGTGCGTCGATGCGGCGGAGCAGGCGCTGGCGGATGCCGGTTTGCTCGGGGACGAAAGCATTACCGACGGACGGATGGGCGTTGCCTGCGGCTCTTCCAGCGGCAGCACCAAAGACATCGGCGATGTGGGCGAATTGTTGCTGACCGGCACGTCGCGCAACTTCAGTGCCAACACCTATGTACGCATGATGCCGCACACCACCGCAGCCAATATCGGCATCTTTTTCGGGCTGAAAGGGCGCATCATCCCGACATCGAGCGCGTGTTCGTCCGGCAGCCAAGGCATAGGTTATGCCTACGAAGCCATCAAATACGGTCTGACCGATATGATGCTGGCGGGCGGAGGCGAAGAATTTTGCCCGTCCGAAGTGTATGTTTTCGACTCGCTTTATGCCGCCAGCCGCCGCAACGGCGAACCGGAAAAAACCCCGCGCCCATACGACGTAAACCGCGACGGTCTGGTCATCGGAGAAGGCGCGGGGATTTTTGTACTGGAAGAGTTGGAACACGCCAAACGGCGCGGTGCGAAAATTTACGCCGAACTCGTCGGCTACGGCGCCAACAGCGACGGCAGCCACGTTACCCAGCCGCAAAAAGAAACTATGCAGAAATGTATGGAACTTGCACTGCAGGACGCGGGTATCACGCCCGACAAAATCGGCTATGTAAACGGGCACGGCACAGCAACCGAAAAAGGCGACATCGCCGAAACGCTGGCAACCGAAGCCGTGTTCGGATTTGTGCCGATGAGTTCGCAAAAAAGCTATTTGGGGCACACGCTCGGCGCGTGCGGCGCGCTGGAGGCGTGGTTCTCGATTGAAATGATGAACGGCGGCTGGTTTGCGCCTACCCTAAATTTAAACAACATCGATCCGCGCTGCGGCAAGGTAGACTATATTTTAAGCGGCGGCCGTGAAATCGAAACGGATTATGTGATGAGCAACAATTTCGCTTTCGGCGGCGTGAACACTTCGCTGGTGTTCAAACGTTGGAAGGACGGATAAAGCCGCATAATCCGATTACATCATATTGATTTAAAACGGAATAAAACAACAAACTGCCCTTTCAGACTTCCTTGCCGCCTATCCGCTCGATATGGCAAACCGTCCGGACGGCATCCGTTCCGCAATACTGCCACACCAATTCGGCAGCTCCGCGCCACACGCAGGCGACAACCGCGTCGCCGCACCAGATTGCGCTGACGGCGTGCCAACCGGTTCCGCCATCCGCACGCAAACCGTAAACTGCCGAACCGTCGGTCCGATAACCGACTTTCGCCATATCTTGAGGAAAACCCAAACCGCAGGCTTTAAGCAGTGCTTCCTTAATGCACCACAGGCGGTAAAAAGCCTCTGCCTGCCAACCGGAACGTGCCAAAAAAACCCGTTCTTCAGGGGAACAAACCCATTCGGCAAGTGCCTGAAAATTGCGCGGACGGATCGTTTCAATATCGACACCGCAAACCGTGCCGCCGCCGCAGACCAAAACCGCCGCCCGCCCTTTGCTGTGCGAAAGCGAACATATCTTGCCGCCCTGCTGCTTCAGGAAGCGGCTGACCCGCCAATCCGTCCGCCCTGCCAATTCCGGCGCGCGCAGCAGGCGCGCCCTGTCCGCATCGTCCAGACAGGATTCCCGATAAGCAGCGGCGGCCGACTCATCGGCAAGGCGGCACTGCAATACTGTTTTATCATCCGGCACGACACCCTCCGTTCTGCCACTTTGAATAAATGATATTAATACCATTCACCGTATCAGCGTTTATGATTTGCTCGAACAGCAAAACCACCGTACCAATCCCAATCATCCCCAATCAGGAGACCCCAAATGAACAAACTGATACCGTCCCTTATGCTCTGCGTCCTGCTTTCAGGCTGCCTGAACATCGGCAGCGGCTTTCGTGTGCCGCCCGATGCGTCGGGCTGGTGGGAGCTGTGCAACGAAGACAAAATTTATCCTGCTAAAAAAACTCCACCGGAAGCCAGCAGAGCCAAGCGTGATGAAATGCTGCGGCAGATGAATCTGTATGGACAGCGAAAGCTCGACGATATGTTTTCCTGCGGCTATGACCCGATTGGCGGCGGAGACAGTGAGCAAGATGCCTGCGTGCGCAAGAAAGGCTGGTATCCTTCGGGCAAAGATACCTATCCCGAAAATAAAATCTACGAGCAGTGCCAGCACGACTAGGCTTGTTCTCCGTATTTCAGGCTACCTGCATATGACCCGAATGTTTGACATCCATCCCTCCGACGGCACACCGATTGCCCTAGACCCATTGTGGACCCGCGCCGATTTTATACGCACGGTACACGCCCTGTCGTTAAAATTAAAGCAAAACAACATCCGTTCGGCGGCATTGTGGTTTGACGATGCCGCACTGTTCGCAGCCGCATTGCTTGCCGTTTGGCGCAGCGGCGGCAAAGCCCTGCTGCTGCCGAATACCGCGCCCGGAAACCTGACTTGGGCGGAATCCGCACAAATCCTGCTGACCGACACCGATATTGTTTCAGACGGCATCCGCGTTTGGCAAATATCAACCCCTTGCGGCAGTATGCCGTCTGAAAGCCGCATACCGAAAGCATTGGACATCCCGCCCGAATCCGAAGTGCATTTGCGTACATCAGGCTCCGGCGGGGAAGCCAAAACAATCGTCAAAACCGCTGCGCAAATCGAATCGGAAGCCCGCGCGCTGGCTGCGGCAATCCCGTTCGGACGCGGCAAAACCGCCGTCCTCGGCAGCGTATCGCCGCAACATATGTACGGACTGACCTTCCGCTTCGCGCTTCCGCTGCTGATGGGGTGGGCGATGATCCGCAGGCAAAACGCCTATCCCGAACTGCTGCTGTCGGCAAGCCTGAACGTGCCGTCCGATTATCAAAATGTCTGGATTGCCAGCCCCGCCCTGCTCAACCGTTTCGGCGAAAATCGGGATTGGGCGGCGTTAAACGGAAGGATAGACGGCATCGTTTCCGCAGGCGGGGAACTCCCACCGGAAACCGCCGCCCTGTTGGAACAATATGCAGTCCGCCCTTATGAGGTCTACGGCAGTACGGAAACCGGCATCATCGCCTGCCGCCAAAAACAAAGCTTGTGGCAGCCCTTCCCCAACGTCTCCGTCCGCAATACCGGCAAATCGGTGGAAATATCCTCGTCGTGGACAAACGGCGTGCAATACATTGCCGATTGCATCGAAACCCACGAAGACGGTTTTGCCCTGCTGGGCAGGCAGGATAGGATAATCAAATTGGCAGACAAACGCATTTCGCTCAACCAAATCGAACACGAATTGCTGAAACACCCTTGGATTGCCGACGCACATTGCGCCCTGCATCCGGAACACGGACGCATTGCCGTTTGGGCGGCACTCGATACGGAAGGCATCACGGCGTGGCTGGAACAGGGGCGCACCGCCGTTATCGCCGCACTCAAGCAACACCTTGCCCAAACGCAAGACACGGCCGCCCTTCCGCGCTACTGGCGTTTTACAGACCGTCTGCCGCGCAACGGACAAGGGAAAATTACCGCAGCGGACTTTCAGACGGCATTGGCAGAACCCGCCGCGCCGCAATGGCACACCTTGCCGCCAGAAGGAAACCGGTTGCGCTATCAAACCCGCGTACCGCTGGATTTACCCTATTTCGGCGGACATTTTTCCACCTTCCCACTCGTCCCCGGCGCAGTCGAATTGGAATGGATACGCCTGCTTGCCGCACGGCATCCCTTCGGCAGGCAAAACATTATCCGCATCGAAAACCTGAAATACCAGCAGTTTATCCGTCCGTATGACGACATTTCCGTAGAACTCGGATACGATGCCGATAAAAACAAACTGTCGTTTACCATCCGAAAACAGGATGCCGCCTGCGCCTCGGGGAAACTGGTATTCGACGCGCCGCAGGACAGTCCCAACCCAACCGCAAGGGAAGAACAATGAACCGCCTTCGCAAAGGCAAATAAGATTACCGCCTTACCTTAATATAAATATGAACATCCTCGCCCTCATCCCCCATTACAACCACCCGACAACCGTCGGCACGGTCGCGCACGGCCTGCGCGCCTGCGGTTTGGACGTGTTGGTCGTGGACGACTGCTCCCGCCCCGACTGCATACCCGTTTTAGAAAATCTGGCTTCAGACGGCATCCGCGTCATCCGCCGCACAAGCAACGGCGGCAAAGGCGCGGCAGTGCGCACGGGTTTCGAGGCGGCGGCGGAGCTGGGATACAGCCACGTCCTGCAAATCGACGCCGACGGCCAACACTGTTTGGACGACGTGCCGAAGTTCGTCCGTGCCGCGCAACTCAATCCCGAAGCCCTCGTCTGCGGTCAGCCGCAATACGGCGGCGACGCGCCCAAATCCCGATTGTACGGGCGCAAGATTACCGACTTTTGGAATATGGTTCACACCTGGTCGTCCGATATTAAAGACGGTATGTGCGGCTTCCGCCTTTATCCGTTGCCGCCTGCGTTGGCGGTCATACGCGGAGAATACATCGGCAACCGTATGGACTTCGACATCGAAATCCTGATCCGGCTATATTGGCGCGGCATCAAAATCGTGTGGATCCCCACGCCCGTCCGTTACGCCGCAGACGGCATTTCCCACTTCCGCGCCCTTGCCGACAACATCCTTATCAGCCAAATGCACACACGGCTGTTTTTCGGTATGCTCAAATGGCGTTGGCGCATATTGAAAGACACATTCCGATGAACGGCACTTCCCGACACTGGGCGGAACAAAACGAACGCGGCAACCGCCTGTTCCTCAAGCTGACGGCGGTGATTGTCCGTTATCTGCCCCCTTTTTTAATGAAACCGTGTATTTGGTTTGTCGTCCTATATTTCTACCTGACCTCGCCCGGGGCACGGAAAAACCTCCATACCTACCAAAACCGCCTGCGGTATACCTTTCCCGACGCTATGCCGTCTGAAAACCGCATATTCGCGCAGTTTTTGGCATTCGGCGAAGCCGTTTGCGACCGGTTTGCCGTATGGCAGCGCAAAATACGTTACGAAGACCTGATTATCGAAGACCCCGACAACCTGACCGCCGCCATGTATCAAAACGGGCGCGGGCAGATTTTTGCCTGTTCGCACCTGGGCAATACGGAAATCTGCCGCGCACTGGTTTCCCACCACCGAAATTTCAAACTCAACGTCCTCGTACACAGCCGCCACGCACAAATGTTCAACGAAGCCCTGCAACAGGCGGGGGCGGACAAAATCCAACTGATACAGGTAAGCGACTTGGACGCATCGCTGATGATGACGCTCAGCCGGCGCATTGAAGCAGGGGAATGGCTGGCAATCGCCGCCGACCGTATCCCCGTCCGGGGCGAAAAAACCGTAACCGTCGATTTTTTGCAACACCGTACCGAAATACCGCAAGGGGCGTGGATTCTGGCATCGCTGCTGAAAACCAAGGTCAACGCGCTGTTTTGCATCAAACAGGACGGACGCTACCGCCTGAAACTTCGCCCTATGACCGACACATCGGATTGGACGCGGGTGGAACGCACGCAAAAAATCAAAGAATCCGCGCAACATTTCGCCCGCATTTTAGAAGAAGAATGCCGTCTGAATCCGCTGCAATGGTTCAATTTTTACGACTTTTGGCACACGGAGCACCATCCCCGATGAACAAAAAACACATTTTCTGCCGCCACAGCCACACCGTCAGAGTCCCGTTTTTCGATGTCGATCCGATGCAGATCGTCTGGCACGGCAACTACGTCAAATACCTCGAAGTCGCACGCTGCGCCTTCCTTGAAAGCATAGGCTACGGCTACGGTGAAATGGGCAGGCGGGGCTTCAGTTGGCCCATCGTCAAAATGGACTTGAAATACATACGCCCCGCACGGTTCGGACAAACCATCCGCATCGATATGGCAATCGTCGAAATCGACACTTGCCTGCGTATCGACTACACTTTGTCCGATGAGCAAACCGGCGAAAAACTGACCCGCGCATCGACCACGCAGGCGGCAGTATCCTTGAAAACCGGAGAAACACAGTTCCAAACGCCGGAAAGCTGGCTCGAAGCCGTACGGAGTCATCCGACTTTTCAAGCCGCATAAGCCACCGTCCGCTTTCAGACGGCATTTTTACCCATTATTGCCACACCGACAGACAACCATGAAAAAATACCTGCTTGCCGCACTCCTTGCCGCAACCGCCCTTTCCGCCTCGGCATTTTCCACTGCCGAACTGACCCGGATACTGCAAAAACCCGACAACATCCAAGGCAGCTTTATCCAATACCGCCATCTGAAATCCCTATCCAAACCGATGGCTGCAACCGGAAAATTCGTACTGATGCCCAAACGCGGTCTGCTCTGGCAGATGCAAAAACCGTTTGCCGCCACCCTACGCGTCCGTTCAGACGGCATCAGCCAATGGAACGGCAAAGGCTGGATAATGCCCGATACTGGAAAATTTTCCGGGCAAAGCAGGCAAATCAAACTCTTTCTCGACCTGCTCGGCGGCGATACGCAAGGGCTGGAAAAACAGTTTGACCTAAAACTCGAAGGGTCGGCACAAAAATGGACGCTACAACTCACACCGAAAACCCTGCTGATGAAACAAATCTTCAACCATATCGACATCAGCGGGGACAGCGTCGTGCGCCGTATCGAACTGCATGAAAAACAAGGCGACAAAACCGATATGCAGTTTGACGGCATCACCGTCGGCAACCCGCCGGACAAGTTTGCCGAACAATCACTCTGACACCGTCCGAACCGCTATGATCCGCCTGATTTACACCCTGCTGATGTCGGTACTCTCCGCCTTTGCCTGTTACAACATCACAACGCGCGATTGGCTGCAAACCGATTTAACCGAGCTGCTGCCCCAAAGCAGCCAAGATGCCGTTTTGCAGGCGGCGGAACGCGCCGGCGACGCGCAAATCAACAGCCAAATCATCCTGCTTGCCGGCAGCCCCCGACCCGAAACCGCTTTTCAGACGGCATCGGAAATTGCCGCCTTATGGCGGCAAAGCGGACTGTTTTCCGAAGTAAACAGCCAAATCAGCCCCGACCTTGCACAAATCCGCCAAGACATCGGCAGAATCAGTTTGGCCGTCTTACCCGAAGCCCAACGGCGTTTGCTGACCGAAAAACCCGCCGACTATTTCCGCCAACGCGCCGAAGATGCCGCCAATCCGTTTGCCGTATCCCCCCTGCCCTTAGACGAGGACTGGCTGGGTTTCGGACGTTTCGTTGCCGACAAAATCAATCCCCAAACCCGTCTGCAATGGCATCCCGAAAACGGTATGCTGTTCAACGAAGACAACGGGAAAACCTGGGTTTGGATACGCGCCAAGCTGCCCGACAACGCCCTGCCTCAAGATGCCTTGGGTCATTTGTTCCAAAAAACACAGACATTGGCATCCGACAGGCACACCGAAATCCTGACCGGGGGAGGCGCACTTTTTGCAGCAGCCGCCAAAGCCGATGCAGAAAAAGAAAGCCGGATAATGGGTTTTGCCGGAATAACCCTGACCGTAACCCTCATATTGTGGGTTTTCCGCAGCGCGCGCACTTTCTGGCTGCTGCTGCCGTCTGCCGCAGGCATGCTGGCGGGTTTGGCGGCGACGCTGGCGGTATTTGGGCATATCCACGCCCTGACGCTGGTTATCGGTACGAGCCTGATCGGGATGCTGGTCGATTTCCCGCTGCACTGGCTGACCCCGTCGGTATTCTCATCATGGCAGGCGAAACCGGCGATGAGGCAGGTATTGCCCACCTTTGCCGTCAGTCTGCTGATTACCGTTTCGGGATACGCGCTGCTCTGGTTCACACCTTTGCCGGTTTTACAGCAAACTGCCGTTTTCTCCGGATTTTCACTACTTGGCGCATTCGGCGCGACTGTCTGCCTGCTGCCGCCCCTGTTTGCCCGTTATCAGGCAAAACCCGTACCTTTTGCCGCCTTAAGTGCCGCGCTCGGCAAACACATCCAAAAACAACTTCCCCCGTCCTTCACTTATCCCGCAGCAGTTTTCCTGATGGTTTTCGCCGCCGTCGGACTGTGGCGCAGCAACTGGCATGACGACATCCGCCAATGGGTGAATATGCCGCCCGGACTGTTGTCGCAAATACAAAAAATCGGCACATTGGGCGGAACCGATTTCAGCGGTCAATATCTGGTTGCCGAAGCCGCAAGCGAAGACGCGCTGCTGTTAAAAAATGCCGAACTGCGCCGCACCCTCGATCCCCTGATCAAACAAGGCAAACTGAAAGGCATCCAATCGCTAGATCAATTTATTCTGCCGACAGCCGAACAAAACCGCCTGAAACAATATTTGCGCGCGATTGCAGACAAACCTGGCAATTACCGCGCCCTGCACGAACTGGGCATTCCCGAAGACACGCTGAAATCCGCCCTGCTGCAAGCGGCCGACACGCCCGCCCTCACGCTTTCAGACGGCATCACCCTGCCTCTGGCACAGGCTTGGAAACCCCTGTATCTCGGCGAAGCCGCACCGCACCGTTATGCCTCCGTTATCCGCCTGAACGGCTTGACCGATCCGGAAACCGTCCGCAAAACGGCGGAAACCGTCCCGGGAATCAAATGGGCGGACAAGCGCGGCAGGCTCAACGAACTGTTCCGCCATACGCGCAATCAGGCGGCTTGGCTGAAATTATCGTCTTACCTGCTGGCATGGCTGCTGCTGTGGCGACTGTTTGGCGCGCGGCAGGGTGGGAAAATCCTCGCCGTACCCGTCGCTGCCGCCATCGGCACTGTTGCCGTATTGGGTTGGCTGGGCATTCCCGTCAGCCTGTTTGCCATGTTCGGATTGCTGTTGGTTTCCGCCATCGGCATCGATTATGCCGTTTACGCGCTCAATGCCGGACACAGCACCGATGCGCGGCTGGGCGGTATGCTGCTTGCCGCGCTCACGACCGGCATCTCCTTCGTCCTGCTTGCCTTCAGCGGCACACCGGCCGTCGCCGCATTCGGCATGACCGTCGGCATCGGGGTCATATTGAACCTGTGGCTGGCGGCACTGCTGATGTACTCCGTCCCCGATACGCAGCATCCCAACCGTCAGCCGCCCTGCCGCCGCTTCAGACGGCATTTTTGAAAGGAACTTATGCGCCCGACCACGACCCTGCTTGCCCTATTGACCGCAAAACTGCTCGCCGCCTGCGCCCCATATGCCCTGCCCCTGCCCCAAACCCAACCACGCCTTACCCAAGACGTACAATGGTTCAAATGGGAACGCTACAATAAGGGGCAAGAACCGGTACAAACCGGCATACTGGCGGCCGAACAGCTTGAAGACGGCATCCGGTTTGTACAAACCGACATATTGGGCGCACCGGTTTCACGCCAGACCATCAGCAGCGGCGGCTGGAAAAACGACGGGTTCGTGATGCCCAATATGCCGTCCCGCCGCCTGTTTGCCGCACTGCTCCCGCTGATAACCGCCGAAAATGCCGCGCCCCCCTATCCCGACCTCAAACAGGCAGGCGGCGGCGCGTCCTTCTGCAAAGAAGGAACATTGTTCCGCTACCGCAATCGGGACATATGGTGCGTCAACCATATTGGCGGACAGTTTCTGATTACCCTTCCCGACCAAACCCGCTGGTCGGTTACACCGATTGAAACATTATGAACACACCCGTTTACCTCGGCAGACCCGCCATCACCGGCGCGTTGGGCAGCGGGCTGCACACCCACATCGATGCCCTGCTGTCCCCTTCTTCCAAACCGGCACTGACATTTTCATCCGACCTGGTTGGCGGCAAAAACCTTGCCTTCGGTATGGTAAAAGAAACCCTGCGCCCCTTTTCAGACGGCACGCCCGCACACTGCCGCAGCCGCACCAACCGGCTGCTCTGGCACACGCTCGAACAAATCGAACCGCAAATTGATGCCGCCATACGGCGGTACGGCGCAAACAGGATTGCCGTCGTTATCGGCACATCCACCGGCGGCGCGGACGAAAACATCCCGATGTTCCGACAGGCAGTGCAGGGAAAAGCCTGGCAAGATCTCACGTTCAACCAATGCCAACACCTTATGAGCGCGCCCGCCGATTTCATTGCCGACGCTTATGGGCTGAACGGCCTGCGTTACGTCGTTTCCACCGCCTGCACTTCCGGCGCGCGCGCATTAATCAGTGCCGCCCGCCTGCTTCGCGCCGGTATGTGCGATGCCGTCATCTGCGGCGGCGCGGACACACTCTCGCCGCTGACCGTCAACGGATTCGCCTCACTGGAAGTCTTGTCCCCAAACATTGCCAACCCTTTCTCCGCCAACCGCGACGGCATCAATATCGGCGAAGGCGCAGCCGTATTCATCATGACGCGCGATGCGGATTTTTCCGGCGGTATGCAGCTTCTGGGTTATGGTTCAAGCAGCGATGCCTACCATATTTCCACGCCCCGCCCCGACGCGCAAGGCGCAATCCTTGCCTTTCAGACGGCATTGCAACACGCAGGTCTTGCGCCCGAAGACATCGGCTGGATTAATCTGCACGGCACCGGGACGCACCACAACGACAGTATGGAAAGCCGCGCCGTTGCAGCAGTTTTCGGCAACAATACGCCCTGCACGTCCACCAAGCCGCAAACCGGGCATACTTTAGGCGCGGCGGGCGCAATCGAAGCCGCGTTCGCGTGGGGCATTGCCGACCGGCAAAGCAATCCCGAAGGAAAATTTCCGCCCCAGCTTTGGGACGGGCAGAACGACCCCGACCTGCCCGCCATCAACCTGACCGGCAGCAGCAGCCGCTGGGAAACCGAAAAACGCATTGCCGCCAGCTCATCGTTTGCCTTCGGAGGAAGCAACTGCGTTTTACTCATCGGATGAAATAAGTTTGTCAATCCCACCGCTATGCTATACAATACGCGCCTACTCTTGACGGGTCTGTAGCTCAGGGGTTAGAGCAGGGGACTCATAATCCCTTGGTCGTGGGTTCGAACCCCACCGGACCCACCAATTCCCAAGCCCGGACGTATGTTTGGGCTTTTTTGCCATTTATGGCGGCACATTCAGACCGGACAGGCAACACGGCTTTTCCCTGCATCTACCTTTTGTCGGACGACCTCATTATGAACCCGAAAATTCCCGCCACAGCGGCTATATTGGTCAAAAACTCGGAACGTTATCTGACCGAAGTATTGACCGCGCTTCAAGACTTCGACGAAGTTTTGCTGCTCGACAACGGCTCGACCGACCGCACCTTTGAAATCGCCGAACGCTTCACCAACATCAGTTATCACAAACATAACTTCATCGGCTTCGGCCCGATGAAAAACCTTGCCGCCCGCCTCGCGCAAAACAATTGGATATTCAGCATAGACAGCGACGAAGTGGCAGACGGAGAACTGATTGCTGCCATCCGTAAAGCCGTGGCGGAAAACAAAGAACAAAACATCTTCTCGCTCTCGCGCCTGAACCACTACAACGGCCGCCTGATCAAAGCCTGCGGCTGGTATCCCGACATTATCCCGCGCCTTTACCACCGCCGCTTTACCCGTTTTTCCGACCGTCAGGTACATGAATCGCTGATCTTGCCGCCCGATGCAAACGTCCGTCCGCTCGAAGGTCGTCTGAAACACTATTCCTTCGAAAACGCCGAAGGGCTGATTCAAAAAATGCAGCAATACAGCTCGCTCTACGCCGAAGAAAACCGCTACAAAAAAGACAGCTCACCCTTCAAAGCCCTGTTGCACGGCAGCGTATCGTTTGTCAAAAACTACCTGCTCAAACGCGGTTGCGCCTACGGCGCGGACGGCTTGACCATTTCCATCGCCAATGCGCAAGGTTCGTACTACAAATATGTCAAACTTTACGAGCGCAACCGCAATATCAGCGTCGCCTTGATTATTACCACCTACAACCGTCCCGACGCGCTGGAGCTGGTTTTAAAATCCGCACTCGCGCAAACCCGCCTGCCCGACGAAATCATCGTCGCGGACGACGGTTCGCGCCAAGACACCGCCGAAGTCGTCGAGTTCATCCGCAGCCATACCGACATCCCCGTCAAACATTCTTGGCGGCCGGACGACGGCTTCCGCGCCGCCGAATCGCGCAACCGCGCGCTGGCGCAGGCAAAAAGCGACTACATCATCCTTATCGACGGCGACATGATACTCGACCCGTCCTTCGTCGCCGACCACCTCAAGCTCGCACGTAAAGGCAGGCTGATACAGGGTTCGCGCGTCATCCTGACCCAAGGGCGCACCCAAGAAATTTTAGATTCCGGCGAATTGCCCGATTTGTCCGTGTTCAGCCAAGGCATAGAAAAACGCCTGTCCGCCCTGCGCTGCCGCAGCCTGTCCGCCCTGATCGGCAGACAAAGCAGCCGCAAATACAAAGGCATCAAAACCTGCAATATGGGCTTTTTCCGCAGCGATACTCTGGCTGTAAACGGCTTCGACAACCGCTTTGTCGGCTGGGGACGCGAAGACAGCGAGTTCGTCGCCCGCCTCTTCCATAACGGCATAAAACGCCACAACCTTAAATTTGCCGGCATTGCCTACCATCTTTGGCACAATGAAGCCGAACGCAATGCCTTACCGCAAAACGACGCACTGTTCAAAGCCACGTTGTCCGAACAAAAAATCCGCTGCGAAGACGGTTTGGACCGCTTCTTACCATAAATTCAAATAAAAGCACCTATATCCTTATTTCTGCCATCACTCCTGAGCAGGCAGGAATCCGGTTTTTTGAATTTCGGTTATTTTAAATAAATCCTGAAACTTTAATCTCGTCATTCCCGCGAAAGCGGGAATCCAGTCCCTTCGGTTTCAGTTTTTTGTGTTTCGGATAACTTCCTATGATTTTTCGTTACCAGATTCCCACTTGCGTGGGAATGACGGCGAAAAGACGGTCGTTGTTTCGGACAAATCACCGTAGCGTTAAAATTCTGTATTCCCACTCTCGCGAAAATGACGATATGCGTATTCTCTATTTAATCCACGATAAAAACTTCAGACGGCCTATGCCGTCTGAAAGCCTTTGATGCAACAAACCGCCAAATTATATTCGTTCATTGGAAAGAAACACCCCGAATTCATCCCTCAAAATAAGAAAATCCCAATATCCCCCGATATTACGCAGCCTATTGGCAAAGTTTTGCAGCGTCTTCCCCGGCTTGTGCCGCCGCGTCAAGTGCTTTGTTACAATGCACTACCTTCACATTTCTTAATAAATTTTATGAGTAACCATACTTCTTGGTCATCCAAAATCGGTTTCGTCCTTGCTGCGGCAGGTTCGGCCATCGGTTTGGGCGCGATTTGGAAATTTCCTTATACGGCAGGCACCAACGGCGGCGCGGTGTTTTTCCTGCTGTTTTTGATATTTACCGTCTTGGTCGCCCTACCTGTCCAGCTTGCCGAATTTTATATCGGGCGCACGGGCGGTAAAAATGCCGTCGATTCCTTCAGGGTTCTGCGTCCGGGTACGCAATGGCTTTGGGTCGGGCGCATGGGCGTTGCCGCCTGCTTTGTTTTGCTGTCGTTTTACAGCGTGGTCGGCGGATGGGTATTGAATTATGTCGTCCACAGTTTTACGGGGGCAATCCATGCGGGAGCGGACTTTGAAGCCCTGTTCGGCACAACGATTTCCAATCCGGCAGGTTCGCTGTCCTATCAGGCACTGTTTATGCTGATTACGGTTTGGGTGGTCAAAGGCGGCATTTCAGACGGCATTGAAAAGGCAAACCGTTATCTGATGCCGGGGCTGTTTATCCTCTTTATTGCGCTGGCAATCCGTTCGCTGACGCTGCCGGGTGCAATGGAGGGCGTGTCTTTCCTGCTCAAACCGAATTGGTCGTACTTTAAAGCCGATACGATGATTACGGCTTTGGGACAGGCGTTTTTTGCCTTGAGCATCGGCGTTTCCGCTATGATTACCTACGCTTCGTATTTGGGAAAAGATCAGGATATGTTCCGTTCCGGCCATACGATTATGTGGATGAACCTCTTGGTTTCGCTGCTTGCCGGCCTGGTGATTTTCCCGGCGGTATTCGCCTTCGGTTTTGAACCGAGCCAGGGCCCGGGATTGATTTTTATCGTATTGCCCGCAGTGTTTATGAAGATGCCGTTCGGTACGGTTTTGTTTGCGGTATTTATGCTGCTGGTCGTTTTCGCCACGCTGACTTCGGCATTTTCGATGTTGGAAACGGTCATCGCCGCAACCATCCGCCAAGACGAGCGCAAACGCAAAAAACATACCTGGCTTATCGGCACGGCTATTTTCATTATCGGCATCCCGTCCGCGCTGTCTTTCGGCGTATGGGGTGAGTTTAAGGTTTTCGGCAAAACCATTTTTGATTTGTGGGACTATGTTATTTCCGCCGTCATTATGCCGATTGGTGCTTTGAGTGTTTCCATCTTTACCGCCTGGATTCAGGACAAGCAGTCTGTGTTAAAAGATGCCGGATCGGGCAGCACCGTACCACGGGCAGTGCTGCTGCTGTGGCTGAATACCTTGCGCTACCTCGCCCCGATTGCCATTATTATTGTTTTCATCAATTCTTTGGGCATCCTTTAAAAGCCATCCAAACAGCAAAAATGCCGTCTGAAAGCCTTTCAGACGGCATTTTTGCTTCAGGTTCAGCCTATTTCGTTCAAAGTATTGTCCGGCATCAGCAGCCAAACCTTAAGCCGCCTGCTTTCGGCAACCGACCGTATCAAAGGCAAATCCATAATGGAAAACGCCGTCGACAAGGCATCGGCAACCGCCGCATCATCCGCCATTACGCTCATGCTTTTATAACGCGGCGTACTCACGCCGGTTCGCGGATCGAACAAATGGGTAAACCTGCCCGCTTTGTCCATCACCGTCCCATAGCCGCCCGAAGTGGCAAACGCTTTGTCTTTCATCGTGATATTTGCCAACACGCCTTCTTCGTCATCCGGATTGCGGATGCCGACATTCCAAGTCCGCCTGCCATTTGTATCAAACCCCCTGATTTCGCCCATATCGACCAGCGCGGCAGGCACGCCGTTTGCTTTAAGCAGCGCAACAACCTTGTCCGTGATATAGCCTTGCGCGATGCCGTTCAAGGACAAACCCATACCCTTTTCGGCAAAACGGATTTCACGGTCGTCAAACGAGACTTTGCCGAAGCCGACCCGCTTCAAGGCTTCCTTCACGCTATTCTCCGGCGGCGGCGTTTCCGCATCGGGACGGGCGGAAAAATAATCGGCATACAGTTTCCACAACACCTGAACCGTCGGATCGAACGCACCTTCCGTCAGTGCGTGAATATCGCGGCACAGGCTCAACAGTTCCAAGAAATCCGCCGGAGGCGAAGCCAGATAACCGTCGCGGTTCAGACGGCTGATCAGACTGTCTTCACGGTAAAGGCTGAACATTTTTTCCAAACGCGCCACTTCCGCCAAAACCTTGTTGACCAAATCCGCCGCACGCCTGTCGTCCACACCGAACAGGCGCAGCTCCGCGCCGGAACCCAGCGCGACACCTTTCCAGAAAAACACATTTTCATCGCGTTTTTCATCCCTGTTGCGTTTTTCGCCGCCGGCGGCAAAAGGATTCGGCAAAAAAGAAACCGCCGCGCCCGCCGCCGCAACGGCGGCAACCGTCAAAAAACGCCTGCGCCCGAAATGCCTGCCCATACCGCCTCCTAAACCGACACTGCCGCCTTGATGTGCGGATGCGGATCGTAGCCTTCCAACTCGAAATCTTCAAATTTGAAGGCAAACAAATCTTTGACTTCAGGATTGATTTTCATCACAGGCAAGGCGCGCGGTTCGCGTTCCAACTGCAATGCGGCCTGCTCGAAATGGTTGCGGTACAAATGCGCGTCGCCAAACGTATGGACAAACTCGCCCGCCTCCAGCCCGCACACTTGCGCCATCATCATCGTCAACAGCGCGTAACTGGCAATATTAAAAGGTACACCGAGGAAAATATCCGCGCTGCGCTGGTAAAGCTGGCAGGACAGTTTGCCGTTGGCAACGTAAAACTGAAACAGCGCGTGGCAAGGCGGCAAGGCCATTTCGTCGACCAAAGCCGGATTCCATGCCGATACAATCAGACGGCGCGAGTCGGGATTTTTCTTGATTTGTTCCACCACATTGGCAATTTGGTCGATATGGCGGCCGTCAGGTGCGGGCCAGCTGCGCCATTGATAGCCGTAAACCGGGCCCAAATCGCCGTTTTCGTCCGCCCATTCGTCCCAAATGGAAACATTATTGTCCTTCAGGTATTTGATATTGGTATCGCCTTTGAGAAACCACAGCAGCTCGTGGATTATCGAGCGCAAATGCAGCTTTTTGGTCGTCAGCAGCGGAAAGCCCCTGCCCAAGTCAAAACGCATCTGATAACCGAATACGGAGCGCGTACCCGTACCGGTGCGGTCTGATTTGTCCGTACCGTTGTCGAGGACGTGGCGCATCAAGTCCAAATAGGCCTTCATCATCATCTTTCATCAAATTAAACGGAGCATATTATAACATTTCCGGATAATGCCCAAAACACAGGTTCAGGCAGGCAGGATTGTTGACAATCTCAATCCTTTTCCACAGTAAAATCAGGCGTGAAAACAAAATTACCTTGATTGGAATCAAAAAATCCAGTTTAATTACTTGAAATAAAATTCCAATAATATTTTTATTTTCAAAATTAATTTATGATTATTGATTAATTATTGGCAATAAACATCAAATATCAAAAATATGGAAAAAATAATGTCAACAATTTGTGCAAAATCAGACTTGGCATCAGAAAAAAATAGGTTTATATTGCTACCTACAAATTTGTTTTCCCATTAGTACAATATCAACCAAAAGGAGTATCCAAATGACTGACTTGAACACCTTGTTTGCCAACCTCAAACAACGCAACCCCAATCAAGAACCGTTCCATCAGGCGGTTGAAGAAGTCTTCATGAGCCTCGATCCGTTTTTGGCACAAAATCCGAAATACACCCAGCAAAGCCTACTGGAACGCATCGTCGAACCCGAACGCGTCGTGATGTTCCGCGTAACCTGGCAGGACGATAAAGGTCAGGTTCAAGTCAACCGCGGCTACCGCGTGCAAATGAGCTCCGCCATCGGCCCTTACAAAGGCGGTCTGCGCTTCCATCCGACCGTCGATTTGGGCGTGTTGAAATTCCTCGCTTTTGAACAAGTCTTCAAAAACGCGCTGACCACCCTGCCTATGGGCGGCGGCAAAGGCGGTTCGGATTTCGACCCCAAAGGCAAATCCGATGCCGAAGTGATGCGCTTCTGCCAAGCCTTTATGACCGAACTCTACCGCCACATCGGCGCGGACACCGATGTTCCGGCCGGCGACATCGGCGTAGGCGGGCGCGAAATCGGCTATCTGTTCGGACAATACAAAAAAATCCGCAACGAGTTTTCTTCCGTCCTGACCGGCAAAGGTTTGGAATGGGGCGGCAGCCTCATCCGCCCCGAAGCAACCGGCTACGGCTGCGTCTATTTCGCCCAAGCGATGCTGCAAACCCGCAACGATAGTTTTGAAGGCAAACGCGTACTGATTTCCGGCTCCGGCAACGTGGCGCAATACGCTGCCGAAAAAGCCATCCAACTGGGCGCGAAAGTGCTGACCGTTTCCGACTCCAACGGCTTCGTCCTCTTCCCCGACAGCGGTATGACCGAAGCACAACTCGCCGCCTTGATCGAATTGAAAGAAGTCCGCCGCGAACGGGTTGCCACCTACGCCAAAGAGCAAGGTTTGCAATACTTTGAAAACCAAAAACCGTGGGGCGTTGCCGCCGAAATCGCCCTGCCCTGCGCGACCCAGAACGAATTGGACGAAGAAGCCGCCAAAACCCTGTTGGCAAACGGTTGCTATGTGGTTGCCGAAGGCGCGAATATGCCTTCGACTTTGGGCGCAGTCGAACAATTTATCAAAGCGGGCATCCTCTACGCCCCGGGAAAAGCCTCCAATGCCGGCGGCGTGGCAACTTCGGGCTTGGAAATGAGCCAAAACGCCATCCGCCTGTCTTGGACTCGTGAAGAAGTCGACCAACGCCTGTTCGGCATTATGCAAAGCATCCACGAATCCTGCCTGAAATACGGCAAAGTCGGCGACACAGTAAACTACGTCAATGGTGCGAACATTGCCGGTTTCGTCAAAGTTGCCGATGCGATGTTGGCGCAAGGCTTCTAAGCAAACGCCGCCGACCCGCAAACAAAATGCCGTCTGAACCGCAAATACTGTTCAGACGGCATTTCCTTATCCGCCCGTTCGAATCGGGTGATACTACCGATACATCCGAATATGCCAGACCGTCTCTAAACGGCATTCACACCGCCCAATCCTGCACGCGCTTCAAATCGTTTTGCGCCAAAGTATCCGCATGGCGGTTACGGCTTTGATACTCCCTGTCTTTCATGATGCTGCTTGCCACATAATTCAAATGAACCTTTGCCGCTTCTGAAGCTTCGCCCGGCCGACGGTTTGATATTGCCTCATACAATACACGGTGCTGCGCCATCAGTTTCGGACGCGGATCCTCTTCCTGATTCAAATAGATGATACTGCTGCGCGTCTGCCGGTACAGCATTTTCAACAAACCGCCTGACAAATGGCTGAACAGCAGGTTGTGCGCCGCATCGGCAATCGTCTGATGGAAGCTGACATCGGCTTCGCTCTGATGTTCCAAATTGCCGCTTTCGCACGCTTCCTCAAACTTTTCAAGCCAAAACCGAATCCGCTTCAAATCGGCATCCGTCCGGCGTTCTGCCGCCAATGCCGCCATACAGCCCTCGATGTGGCAGCTGAAATCAAAAACATCCTGTTCCCAATTGGAATGTTTGCCCAAAAGCTCCTGCCAACTTTGCAAAAAATCCTGCTGCGGCTTGACCGAAACATAATAACCGTCGCCCTGCCTCGCTTCCAAAACCTGACGGGCAACCAAAACATTCAATGCCGACCTGACCGACGGGCGCGAAACGCCAAACTCTTCCGCCAAAACGCGTTCGGGCGGAATCTTGCCCCCTTCCGCGTAAACCCCTTCCACGATGCGGCCTTCCAATACCGACAATACCTGATCACTGATTTTCTGAGGCCTTATCAATTTCATAATCGCATTCTCCTTCTATCGGTTTTCTGCCAAACTTTCTCCGAAATATAAATAAAATTGGACTGACCAACAAACATAAATTCTAATAATACAACACTCCCACCGTCAACCGCATTACAGGCCCAACATGGCAACCCCCTTCAGAACTACATTCAATTACATTTTTAAATAAAATACTATCTTGATTATTAAGGAATAAAATTAATATTCTTTTAAAAATCATCATTTGTATTGAAAAATATATTGACTGGTATATTAAAGTTTCGTAAAGTAGCGTCGTATTATCTTAATTGGTTTGACCAATTTTATTATTAATCATAAAAATATTTTCGGAGATGCTCAATTATGGAAACTTGGGTTCAAAACTACACGGCAATCGGCGGCAGCCTGTATCTGACTGCCGCCGCCGCACTCTTACCCATCGTCTTTTTCTTTGCCGCGCTGACCGTCCTGAAGCTGAAAGGCTATCAGGCGGGGCTTTATACGCTGCTGATTGCGCTTGCCGTTGCCGTATTCGGCTTCGGGATGCCGGCAGGTATGGCGGTTTCTTCCGCGCTGTATGGCTTCGCTTACGGTTTGTGGCCGATTGCATGGATTATCATTACCGCCGTATTCCTGTATAAAATTACCGTAAAAACAGGGCAGTTCGACATTATCCGCGCTTCCGTGGTTTCGATTACCGAAGACCAACGCCTGCAAATGCTGCTGGTCGGCTTCTCCTTCGGCGCATTCCTCGAAGGCGCGGCAGGCTTCGGCGCGCCGGTGGCGATTACCGCCGCTTTGCTGGTGGGCTTGGGCTTCAATCCGCTCTACGCCGCCGGTTTGTGTTTGATTGCCAACACCGCGCCCGTGGCTTTCGGCGCGATGGGTATTCCAATCTTGGTTGCCGGTCAAGTGTCCAATCTCGATCCTTACCACATCGGTCAGGTCGCCGGCCGCCAACTGCCGATCCTGTCGGTTATCGTACCCTTCTGGTTGGTCGCTATGATGGACGGTATGCGCGGCATACGCCAAACTTGGCCTGCCGTATTGGTGGCGGGCGTATCTTTCGCCGTTACCCAATTCATTACCGCCAACTTCATCGGCCCGGAATTGCCCGACGTTACTTCCGCTCTGGTCAGCCTGATTTGCCTGTCCGCCTTCCTGAAAAAATGGCAGCCTAAAGAAATCTTTACATTCAACGGCATGAAAAAACCGTCCGAACGCAAAGCGGGCGAATACACTGCCGGACAAATCATCAAAGCTTGGTCGCCCTTTGCCATTCTGACCGTTTTCGTCAGCGTGTGGACGATTAAGGGCGTAAAAGAGGCTTTGGGCGTTGCCACCATCAAATTCGACTGGCCGATGCTGCACAACTTGGTACAAAAAGCCGCGCCTATCGTCAGCGAACCTACCCCATACGCCGCCGTATTCAAAATTGACTTCCTCGGCGCAGTCGGTACGGCAATCCTGTTTGCTTCCATCGTTTCCGCAATCCTGCTGAAAATGAAGCCTTCCGAAGCCGTCGGCACTTTCTTTGAAACGCTCAAAGAATTGCGCCTGTCCATCCTGTCTATCGGTTTGGTACTCGGCTTCGCATTCGTGGCAAACTATTCAGGACTGTCATCTACATTGGCACTCGTCCTTGCCGCTACCGGTGCCGTGTTCCCGTTCTTCTCGCCGTTCCTCGGCTGGTTGGGCGTATTCCTGACCGGTTCGGACACTTCCGCAAACGCCTTATTCGGTTCTTTGCAGGCAAGCACGGCGCATCAAATCGGTGTTACCCCCGAGCTGACCGTTGCCGCCAATACGACCGGCGGTGTAACCGGCAAAATGATTTCGCCGCAATCCATCGCCATCGCCTGTGCGGCAGTAGGCTTAGAGGGCAAGGAATCCAACCTGTTCCGCTTTACCGTGAAACACAGCCTGATTTTCTGTACCTTTGTCGGTCTTCTCACCCTCCTACAGGCATATGTTTTGCCGTGGACGCTGATTTTCTTTAATAAATAACCCGTCTCTCAAAATGCCGTCTGAAGCCTTTTCCGCTTCAGACGGCATTTTTTTATCGGGCCGGTACATTCATTATTGATGTATGTTAAACAAAGTACATTTTTTGATACATCGTTCAGTTTAGTTTTATATACTACTTTAGAACTAACACAACAACCCTCCATTTAAGTAGATTAAATATGAAAACTACCCACTTCTTACTCCTCCCCCTTGCAGCCGCGCTAAGCCAAGCATGGGCAGCCCCCGTTGCAGAAGAAACCGCCGAACTCTCGCCCGTTACCGTTACCGGAACACAGCAGCAGAAAGCCAACACCGTCAAATTCAACCCCAAAGCCACCCTCCAGCCCCTACCGGCAGGCGACGGCGCGGATTTGCTGCAATCCGTCCCCAATATGAGCATCATCCGCAAAGGCGGCAGCTCGGGCGATCCATTGTTCCGAGGTTTGGGCGGCTCGCGCCTTGCCATCAACGCAGACGACCAGTTCGTTTACGGCGGCTGTTCCAACCGCATGGACCCGCCAACTTCTTATATCCACCCCAGCACCTTTGACGAAGTTGTCGTAACCAAAGGTCCGCAAACCGTTACCCAAGGCATGGGTTTGATCAGCGGTTCGGTACATTTCGTCCGTAAAGATCCGACCTTCCACGAACAACCCTACTCCTTCAACGGCAGCACCACATTAGGCAACAGCGGCAGACGCGATGCCTTCTTTGAAGCAGGTGCGGGCGGCAAATACGGTTATGCCCGCCTCAATGTCTCACACAACGAATCCGACGACTATAAAGACGGAGCAGGCAACCGCGTACATTCCAACTTCAAACGCGACAGCCAAATGGTTCAGTTGGGCGTTACCCCGACCGAAAACACCACCATCGCCGGTACATACGAACGCAGCCGCGGTAAGGCCGCCTACGCCGACCGCATGATGGACGGCAGCAAATTCGACCGCGACGCGTGGAATGTCCGCATCAGCCAGCGCAATATCACACCCTGGTTGAGCGAAATCGAGGCACGCTACGGATCCAGCGAAATCGACCACGTTATGGACACCTACAGCCTGCGCCCCGTCGGTATGATGGGCAAACGTGCCATGAATCCCAAACGCCGCACCGATACCGGCAATCTGAAAGCCACTTTCGATTGGGACAACGTCAACCTTCAAACCGGCATCGACTATATGCGCGACCGCCATACCGAACGGTCAGGCGATGAAAAATTCACCGAAAAAGCATATGCTCCGACACAAAGTTTTAACCAACTGGGCGGTTTTGCCGAACTTGCATGGCAACGTACCGACAAGCAAAAACTAATTGCCGGTTTGCGGCACGATAAAGTTACTGCCGTTTACGAAACTTATCCGAACAGCGACCCCAACAGAACCATCAAATATCCTTTGACTTCCGGCTTCTTCCGTTTCGAGCAAACTGCGGGAAATACCAAATATTATGCAGGTTTGGGCGTTGCCCAGCGTTCGCCTGACTACTGGGAGCGCAATCGGGATGAAGACCTGAAAAAAGAAACCAACCGCCAAATCGATGCAGGCATGATTTGGAACAAGGGCAACCTCCACCTTGCCGCCTCACTCTTTGCCGGTAAAATCCGCGACTATATCCTGATTGAACAGCACATGATGCACCACGGCGGACATGTCATGACCATGGCGCGCAACATCGATGCCACCCGTTTCGGCGGCGAACTTGAAGCCAAATGGCAGTTTGCACCAAGCTGGAGCATCAGCAGCAACCTTGCCTACACGCGCGGTAAAAACATGACCGACAATCTGCCGCTTGCACAAACACCTCCGCTTGAATGGAACAACACCCTTGCCTTCGACAACGGCAAATTCAGCGCGGGCGCATTGTGGAAAGTCGTTGCCAAACAAAACCGCTACGCCAAAGGACAGGGCAACATCATCGGTCAGGACATCGGCGCATCCGCAGGCTTCGGCGTGCTTTCCGTCAATGCAGGTTGGAAATTCAACAAATACGCCACCCTGCAAGCTGGTGTGGACAATGTGTTCAACAAAACCTATGCCGAATTTGTCAGCAGAAGCGGAGGATTTGTCGATCCTGCCGCCGGCATCAAAACCACCCGCGTCAACGAACCCGGCCGCACCGCTTGGTTAAGGCTGCAAGCCAAGTTCTAAACGCTTGCATTTTAAAATGCCGTCTGAAACAGAGTCCGTTTCAGACGGCATTTTTTGTAAGGTGCGACAATCCGACAGCACGCCAGCATTTCCTTTTTCCCCTCCTATAATGGGTTATAGTGGATTAACAAAAACCAGTACGGCGTTGCCTCGCCTTAGCTCAAAGAGAACGATTCTCTAAGGTGCTGAAGCACCAAGTGAATCGGTTCCGTACTATTTGTACTGTCTGCGGCTTCGTCGCCTTGTCCTGATTTTTGTTAATCCACTATAATATAAATACTTATAACTAGATAACTATATATATTTTGACAACAGTCAAACTAATCCTAAATAATATTTACACTAACTAGTATAATTACAACATTTTGCTAAAATCCCGCCGCCAAACCACTATAAAAGGAAAAATCATGCATACCCCCCCCCGCCCTTCACGCACTGCGCTTGCCGTATCATCCGCACTCATGCTGTTATGCGCCGCGCACGCCTCCGCCGCAGACCTTGCCGCCCTTCCGGAAATACACGTCAAAGAACTGGGAAAACAAACGGCTTCCAACTACACCATCCCAGCTTCCTCCGCCGCGACAGGCATCAGACTGACCCAGCGTGAAACACCGCAATCCCTGTCTGTCGTAACGGCAAAACAAATCGACGACCAAGGCTTGGATACCTTGCAGGACGTATTGAAACAAACACCGGGCGTGTTCCACAGCAAAATGGGCAACAACGTATCCGGCCACAGCCAGTTTATTTCGCGCAGTCAGGCGATTGACAGCATTTCCGTAGATGGCGCGCCCAAATTCCTTTACGAGGGTAAAGCCATCCGCCGCAGTACCAACAATCTGGACAGCACGTTGTACGACCAAGTCGTCGTCGTGCGCGGCGCAAGCGGTTTGTCCAACGGCGGTATGGGCGAGCCGGGCGGTACGGTTGCTTTGGAACGTAAAAAACCGACTGCCAAGCCAGCCATCAGCGTAGAAGCCGGAGTTGGTTCGTGGAACCACTACCGCTTTGTCCTTGATGCCAATCAGCCTTTGAATGCAGACAATACCTTGCGCGGCCGCACTATTTTGGTCAGCGACCACGGCGGCGATTACTTGCCGAATACATCGCGCCACAATCATACGTTCTACGGCATTCTCTCCTACGACATTGCCCCTCAGACTCAGTGGAATATCGGTACGGAAATCCACCGTTTCCGCAATAAAGGTAGCTCGCGTTTCAGCTATCTGACGGCAGCAGGCAATAAGAAAGACGGATTCATACCGTTTGAGGCTTCGCCGCGCAGCAATTCCTCGGCAAAATGGGCTTACGGCAAAGACACCAGTGCTGAAGTATTCACTTCCCTCAGCCATGAATTTGACAACGGCTGGAAACTGACAGGCAATTACAGCTATCTGGCAGGTAAAAGCGACATCGTTTCAGGCATTGCCGGTACATACGAAATCGATACCGACTACTCCGCGCTTTTCACTTCAGACCGCGACCGCAGCAAATACCGCGACCAGAATTTTTCCCTGATTTTGGACGGCGACTATCCGGCATTGGGCCGCTCGCATGAATTTAATGCAGGCATCAGCTATCAGGACAACAAAGAAAACCTGTCTTTTTATGAAGAAGGCGAGTCGAAAATTCCTGATTTGCGCCTCTTTAACGGCAACATTGCCAAACCCGATATGCCGTATTCGCGCGATGGTTTTACCGATATGAAAAACCTGTCGGTTTACGGCTCGACCCGTTTCAAACTGACCGATAAACTCGCCTTTATCGGTGGCAGCCGTTTTGTGAATTGGCGATACCGTTACAGCACTGAGCGCAACAAATTCGCTTACAGCAGCCACAAACAAAACGTTTTCATTCCTTATTTGGGTGTAACTTATGATCTAGACGACAACCTGACTGCCTACACCTCCTATACCACCATATTCCGCCCGCAAGTGCGCTATTTGGATCAAAACGGCAAACCGCTCGAACCGCAACGCGGCAAAACATATGAACTCGGCTTAAAAGCCTCGTGGTTTGAAGGCCGTTTGAACGCTTCCGCATCCGCCTTTATGAACAAACGCGACCATTTGGGCGTGGTTGCAGGCAAATTCGCGAATGGTAAGGACAAATACTACCGTGCAGCCGACAACACTACAACAAAAGGCGTGGAACTCTCTATCGGCGGCCGCCTGAGCGACAAATGGCTGCTGAATGCGTCTTATGCACGTTCCAAAATCAAAAACAGCGAAGGCAAGCAACTGCATCCGTCTTATCCGGTTCATTTGTTCAAACTCTTTACCGCGTATGACCTAACCGACCGTTTGAACCTGGGCGCAAACGTCAACTGGCAAAGCCGCAGCCACACGCTGGACGAATATCCCGCAGATATCAACCCGGCTGCCGCCGCTGCATTGACCCAACGCCCATACGCTACGCTGGATTTGACCGCGCATTACAAAATCGGCAAATCCACCCGCATCGGTTTGGACTTTGAAAACGTGTTCAACAAACGCTACCGCACGATGCCGGATATTCACGTTTACGGCACGCCGCGTAGCCTGACCGCAACCGTCAAACATACCTTCTAAACGGATACGGCCTGCCGTCTTAAAAGGCAGGCAGGTACCGGAAACCGTTTTAAAGAAAGAAATGCCGTCTGAAACCTTATCGTTTCAGACGGCATTTGGTTGCCCGGGCGGTTATTTACCGGTTGGGGTATCCCGTTTCAATCCGCCGCCGAGCGCCTTGTACAAATCGGCAAGGTTTTCGGCGCGGGTCAGTTGTGCCGACAAAGCCGCACCCTCCGCCGAATAGCTGCTGCGTTCCGCATCGAGCAAGTCGAGCGCGCCGGATACGCCGTGTTTGTAACGCAGGCCGACCAAGCGCAACGCTTCTTTAGAGGCGCGGCTTTGTTTGCTTAAAGCGTCATAGGCTTTATCCAGCTGCTCGCGCGCCGCCAATGCGTTTGCCACATCTTGAAAGGCGGATTGGACGGCGGATTCATAGGCAACGATTTGTGCCTGTTGGCGCAGTTTCGCCACATCGAGGTTCGCCTTGTTCGTACCCCAGGTAAAAATCGGCAGGGTAATGGAAGGCGCGAACGACCAAACGCCTGTGCCGCTTTTGAACAGCCCGCCCAATTCGGCAGAACCCGTACCGACGCTTCCGGTCAGGCGGATGGATGGGAAAAAGGCGGCGCGTGCCGCACCGATATTGGCGTTTGCCTGTTTAAGCGCGTGTTCGGCGGCACGGATGTCGGGACGGTCGAGCAATACTTCGGAACTCAAACCGGCCGGCAGTTTTTCAACAAAAAACTGCTTGTCCAACGGCAAACCGGCGGGCAAGTCATTGGGTATCGGTTGGTTAATCAAGGTTGCCAAGGCATTGCGCGCCTGCTCGCGGCTGCGCGCGGCATGGGCATAATCGGCTTTGGCAGATTCAATCAAGGCTTCCTGCTGACGTAGGGCGACGGCGGAAATCACGCCTGCCTTGTACCGCATTTCGGACAGCTTGTAGGTTGCTTCGCGCGTTTTCAAAACACGCTGCGCCAAAGACATCGCTTCTTCGGCATAACGTTCGTTGAAATAGGCTTTGGCAACGGTGGCAATCAGGCTCAAATGTGCCGCATCGCGGTTGGCGACACTGGCAAAATAGCCTTGCAGTGCTGCTTCGCTGCTGCTGCGTACACGCCCGAACAGGTCGAGTTCGTAAGATGCCGCACCCAGTCCGACATTGTAGCTGCTGCTGACATTGCCGCCGCTCAAACTGCCTTGGCGCGAGCCGTTCGCATTGGCAGCAAGCGTGGGCAGGAGGTTGTTGCGCTCGATCATGTATTGTTTACGGTAGATTTCGCTGTTCAATACGGCGGTACGCAAACTGGTATTGCGCTCGAGTGCGATGTCGATCAGCTTTTGCAGGCGCGGGTCGGCAAAATAGTCGTGCCAACCCAAATCGACCGCACGGATGCCGCTGTCGGCAGTATCGTTTTTAAACGTTTCCGCAACTTCGACTTTAGGCTGCTCGTATTGGGGAATCATGGTACAGGCAGACAATGCGAAGGCTGCTGCAACAGAAGTCAAGGTAGTTTTCAATGTAGTATCCATAAAAAAGTCCTGATGCCGTCTGAAAACCCGTGGGCGTTCAGACGGCATGGTTGCTTAATGTTGGCTGTCGTCCGAACCGGTGATGCCCGCCTCGGCGGCGTGTTTCACCGCCATTTCGTGCTCGTGCGCGGTTTCTTTGAAGAATTTGCGTACCACCACATAGAAAAGCGGAACAAGGAACACGGACAAGAGCGTACCGACCAGCATCCCCCAGAACACGGTCGTGCCGATGGCGCGCTGGCTGGCAGAACTTGCACCGCCGGCAATATACAGGGGAACCACGCCCAAAATAAAGGCGAACGAGGTCATGATAATCGGACGGAAACGCAGGCGGGCGGCTTCCAAAGCGGCTTCAACCGCGCTTTTCCCTTGCGCTTGAAGGTCTTTGGCAAACTCGATAATCAGAATCGCGTTTTTCGCACTCAAGCCCATCACGGTAACGAAACCGACTTGGAAGTAGATGTCGTTGGCGAACGAGGGAACGCTGCCCAACAGTCCTTCAAACAGGTTGCGCCCGGTTACACCTGCCGCCGCCCCTGCCAAGCCTAAAGGCATCACCAGTAGGACCGCCAGCGGAATAGACCAGCTTTCATAAAGTGCGGCAAGCACGAGGAAAACGGCGGCGGCGGCAAGCGCGTAAAGGGCAACGGTTTGCGAACTGCCTTTTGCCTCTTCGCGCGACTGTCCGCCCCATTCGAGGCTGTAACCGCCGCCCATTTCGTCAACCATTTTTTGAACTGCCTCCATGGCCTGACCGGTAGAAACACCTGTTGCGGGCGAAGCGGACAGATCCATCGAGGGATAACCGTTGAAGCGTACGCTCTGTTCCGTACCCATCTGCCACGAAACGGTGGCAATCGAAGAAAGCGGAACGGCAATGCCCGAGCTGTTCGGCACAGTCAGATTCAAGATGTCGGCAGGCTGCATGCGTGCCGAAGCATCCGCCTGAACCATCACGCGCTGCAAACGGCCTTGGTTCGGAAAATCGTTGACGTAAGACGAACCCAGCGCATTTGCCAGTGCGGTACGGATGCTGGCAAAAGAAATACCTTGTGCCGCCGCTGCGGCACGGTTGATGTCGATTTTCAACTGCGGCGCGTCTTCCAAACCGCCTGCACGGACGGTGCTGGGGTTAAACAAACCGCTGGTACGCATTTTCTGAATCAACTCGTTGCGTTTGGCCAGCAATGCGGTATGGCCGGTGTTGTTGCGGTCTTGCAGGTTGATGGTCAGGCCCGAACCGTTGCCCAACTCCATAATCGGAGGCGGGACGATGGCGATGCCGAAACCGTCTTTCAGCGTCCCCATCATCATACCCGTCAGCTTGCCGGCAATCGCAACGGCATCGCTGCCCGGGGCGGTACGTTCGTTCCAATCCTTAAGCATCGCAAAACCCATCGCCATATTCTGACCGCTGCCCGAAAAGCTGAAGCCGGAAACGGTGATGATGTTTTCTATTTCAGGAATGCTTTTCGCCAATTGGGTAACTTGCGCCAAAGTCGCATCGGTGCGCTCTTTGGTCGCACCCGCAGGCAGTTGCACGCTGACCATAACGAAGCCTTGGTCTTCGGTCGGCAAGAACGAAGTCGGCAGGCGCATAAACAGGAATACGCCGACAACCGCCAAGCCGATGTAAACCACCATCATGCGCAAAGTCTTACGCAGCACTTTGGCAACCCAGCCTTCGTAGCCGTGTGTCCAGTTGTCGAATTTTTTGTTAAACCAACCGAAGAAACCTTTTTTCTCTTCGTGATGCCCTTTCGGGATGGCCTTCAACATTGTGGCACACAAAGCAGGTGTGAGTGTCAGCGCAAGGAAGGCGGAGAAGGCTATCGATGCCGCCATAGTCAGTGCAAACTGTTTATAGATATTGCCCGTCGCCCCGCTGAACATAGCCAGAGGAACGAATACCGACATCAAAACAGCAGTAATACCGACCACCGCGCCGGAAATCTGACCCATTGCTTTTTTGGTTGCAGCCTTAGGCGGCAGGCCTTCACCCGCCATAATGCGCTCGACGTTTTCAACCACCACAATCGCGTCATCGACCACGATACCGATGACCAAAACCATCGCAAACATGGTCAGTACGTTAATCGACATGCCCATATAAGAGATGAAGGCGAAACCGCCCAACAGGGAAATCGGTACGACGATGGTCGGAATCAGCGTATAACGGATGTTTTGCAGGAAGAGGTACATTACGACAAACACCAGCACCATTGCTTCGATTAAAGTGTGAATCACTTTTTCAATCGAAATTTCAACGAATTTGGAAGTATCGTAAGGGGTTTTCCAGCTCATACCCTGAGGAAAGTATTTTTCCAACGTCGCCATGCGTTCTTTAACCGCCTTTGCCGTCGCCATCGCATTGCCGCTGTTGGACAGCATCACCGCCATACCGGTGGTATTTACACCGTTCAGACGGGTTGAGGAAGAATAGTCTTCCATACCCAATCCGACTTTCGCCACATCCTTCAGGTAAACATTAGAACCATCAGTATTGGCGCGGAGGATGACGTTGCCGAATTCTTCGGCCGTACTCAACTGCCCTTGCGCCGTTACGGTAGCCGTAACAGTCTGCCCCTGAACAGCAGGAAGCGAACCGATGGAACCTGCGGAAATTTGGATATTCTGTGCCGACAGCGCACTGCCGATATCGGCAAACGACAAATTGTAGTTTTGCAGTTTCTTAGGATCGACCCAAATGCGCATAGCACGTTGCGCACCAAACAGGCGTACCTGCCCCACGCCTTCGATACGTTGCAGTTCTGGCACAATATTGCGCTGCGCGTAGTCGTTCATCTCTTCGGTTGACTGCACATCCGACGACAGCATCACAATCATCAGGAAATTGGAACGCGCCTTGGATACGGTTACGCCGTATTGCTGGACGGTTGCCGGCAGCGTGCTCAATACTTCGGAAAGCTTGTTCTGCACCTCCACCTGCGCCAAATCTTCATTGGTTTCAGGCGTAAAGGTCAGGCTCACGCTGCCGCTACCGCTCGAATCGGCGGAAGTGGACATATAATCCAAACCTTCCACGCCGTTCATATTCCGCTCGATAACGGAAAGTACGCTGTCTTCCATCACTTGTGCGGATGCACCCGGATAAGTAGCCCTCAGGGTAATATTCGGTGCGGCAACAGACGGATATTGCGAAACAGGCAGGCTTTTAATGCCGAAAATACCCGCCGCAATAATGAAAATCGAAATAACCCACGCAAAAATGGGGCGGTCGATAAAGAATTTAGCCATCGATGCCTTCCTTATTCCGCTTCAGAAGCAGTTTTGGCTTCAGATGCCGTCTGAACGGCGGATTGAGGCGCGGCGGCTTGGTTTTCAGACGGCATCCATTCTTTAGGCGTTACTTTTTTCGCACCCGTCATACCGGCGATACTGATTCCTTCCACAACCACCTTGTCCCCGTCCTTCAGACCTGACGTAACAATCCAATTCGCACCCTGCTGTTGTGCAACCGTTACCTCTCGGGGTTCCATACCACCTTGGGCATTCACAATCATCACAGTATCTTTCACACCGCGCGTTACCGCCTGCTGCGGCACAACAAATGCATTATCCACCGCCACTTGATCCATCAGCACGCGCACATACAGGCCGGGCATCAGGATATTCTGATCGTTCGGCACGGCGGCACGCAGGGTAATCTGACCGGTCGATTCGTTGACGGTCGGATCGGCAAACAGCAGGCGGCCTTTTTCAGGATAAACCGTACCGTCGTCAAATTTGATGCCGACCGCTATCGCACCGTCTGCCGCCAGCAGCTTGCCCTCTGCAACCTGTTGGCGCAGCTTCATCACTTCGGATGCAGACTGGGTAACGTTCACATACATCGGATTGGTTTGACGGATGGTCGCCAGTACGGTCGCATCGCCAGCGTTCAGCAACGTACCTTCGGAAACTTTGGACTGACCGATAAAGCCCGAAATCGGCGCGGTGATGCGCGAACGGTTCAGATTGATGCCGGCGGATTTGATTGCCGCCTGTGCCGCTTTAACGCCTGCCTCGGCAGAACGTTTCGCCGTTACCGCAGCATCGTACTCTTGTTTACTGATGGCATCGGCGGCAACCAGCGGTTTGTAACGCGTCAAGTCGGCATTGGCTTTAGCGAGGGTCGCCTGCGCGCTGGCTAATTGGGCGCGCGCGCTTTCCAGACCTGCTTCATAAGTGGAACTGTCGATCTGATACAGCGGCTGTCCGGCACGGACATAACTGCCTTCTTGGAACAGGCGTTTTTGGATGATGCCGCCAACTTGGGCGCGGACATCGGCAGTACGCAGCGATTCCAAACGCCCCGGCAACTCGACGGTCAACGCAACGGTTTGCGGATGGACGGTTACGACACCGACGACGGGTGCAGGGGCTTCCCGACCCGCAGGCTGCCCGCCCTGCGCCGCGTCTCCGCCTTTACCGCAAGACGACAGTGCCAATGCAACGGCGGCAGCCAACGCGGCCGCACACATCGCCTTAGAAGCATAAAAAGCCATTGTTTATCCTATCTGTATGATTTTATTAAAGGATTTTAGATTTAACAGAAATTCCCGTTTCAAAATACAAAACCGCCTGCTTCGGCATCCCTGTATTCAAACGGGTTGCAAAGCAGGTGGGTTCGGCACTTCGGCACTGGGAAACTGTCTCAATTTCAGGGGCGTTATTATACATACACGATTGCACGGATACAAAGTCTTTTTTATAATCCCAACCGTCAAACCGCGCCGGAACGAAAACGCCATTATGAGAAAAACCAAAACCGAAGCCTTAAAAACCAAAGAACACCTGATGCTTGCCGCCTTGGAAACCTTTTACCGAAAAGGGATTGCGCGCACCTCGCTCAACGAAATCTCCCAAGCCGCCGGTGTAACGCGCGGCGCGCTCTATTGGCATTTCAAAAATAAGGAAGACTTGTTCGACGCATTGTTCCAACGTATCTGCGACGACATCGAAAACTGCATCGCGCAAGATGCCGCAAATGCCGAAGGAGGTTCTTGGACGGTATTCCGCCACACGCTGCTGCACTTTTTCGAGCGGCTGCAAAGCAACGACATCCACTACAAATTCCACAACATCCTGTTTTTAAAATGCGAACACACGGAGCAAAACGCCGCCGTTATCGCCATTGCCCGCAAGCATCAGGCAATCTGGCGCGAGAAAATTACCGCCGTTTTGACCGAAGCGGTGGAAAATCAGGATTTGGCAGACGATTTGGACAAAGAAACGGCGGTCATCTTCATCAAATCAACCTTGGACGGGCTGATTTGGCGTTGGCTCTCTTCCGGAGAAAATTTCGATTTGGGTAAAACTGCCCCGCGCATCATCGGGATAATGATGGACAACTTGGAAAACCATCCCTGCCTGCGCCGGAAATAATCAGGCCTTGGTAAAAATGCCGTCTGAAAACCTTTTGCTGTTTTCAGACGGCATTTGCCGTACCATCCCGTCAGGCTTCTCCGTCCTCTTCCTTTTTTTCCGCTGCGGCAAGCGTATCGGCGAGCAGGCGGACGAGGTTTTCAAACAGGGGCTGTTCGAGCGGGTTTTGGCTTGCGTTGCCGAAAACGAGGGCGACTTCGGTATAGTCTTTCTGCCCTTTGCTGACTTTGTTGCCGTGGTAGGCGGTTTGGGCTTTTTTCAGGGCGGCTTCCCAATCTTGTTTTTGAGCAAATGCTTCGGCGGCGGCAAGCGAGGTTTTGGCAAAAAACGGCAAGGGGCGGTTTTGCCCGATATTGAAAAACGCCATCCATTCCGACAACAGCCGCAATGCCCTGCCTTGCGCGATTTCCGCCAATATTTCGGTTTCTCCGGATTGGACGATAAAGGTTTGCCGCGTTTCGGCTTCAGACGGCATGACGGCGCAAAATATCAGGTGTTCCAACAAAAAAGCCACACGTTGCGGCGCGTTGGGTTTGCCGTAGGCGTAAAACACTTGTCCGCATTGGTATAAATTGCCCAAGCTGCCTTTCAGGATTTGCCCGTCCGACGGTATGGCGTATGGGAACGGGGGCAGTTTTGGGCTGTTTAAAACCGCCGTGTCGATTTGTTTGGCGGCGGTTTGGAAGTCCTGCTGCCAAAGTCTGCCCAACTCTCCCGACGGCAGGAGGCTTTCCGCAACGATGCGGGCGGCGGTTTGGGCAAAATCCCGTCCTTCGCGCCGTGCTTCGATGTAGGTTTCGGCGATTTGCTCCGCGTGTTGCGGCTCGAAGGGTTCGGCAGGCTCCCAGGCTTCGCCGATATGGGGTTCGCTCCACGCAAGCTGCTGCTGAAGCCATACTTTGACGGGGTTGCGCCAGAATCGGATAAATTCGTCCTGTCCGATTTCGGCAACGGGTTCGCGGCTGTCGATGGGTGTGTCGAAAAAGGGTTGTGGCGGTTCGGGCGTTTGTCCGAGCGCGGCGGCGTAGTCGGTACGCGTGCCGAATATGCCGTCTGAACGTCCGCCTTCTTGGAAATATCGGCGCGAGAAGGCTTGCAGCGGATGCTGTTCTATCCAATTTTGTGCAAGTTGGCGGCTGTTTGTGCCGGTCATGGCGGCAACGGTATCGATAAGTTCGCCCAACAGGGAAGACGGGGCAAGCTCTTCGTCTTTGCGGATGTCGCGCCCGATGTAGGACAAATACAGGATTTCGCGCGCGCTGATGAGGGCTTCGAGGAAGAGGTAGCGGTCGTCGTCGCGGCGGGCGCGGTCGCCTTTGGCGGGATGTTTGGCAATCAGGTCGAATACGGCGGCTTTGGTATTACGGGGAAAATCTCCGTCGTTCAAACCCAACAGGCAGATGACTTTAAAGGGCAGGCTGCGCATCGGTACCATACTGCAAAAAGTGATGCCGCTGCGTAAAAAGCCCGCCTCGCTTTCACTGTCGAGGAAACGGCGGATATGGCGGATGACGGTTTGTTGCGGCAACTGTCCGGAAAATTGCGCCAATTCGGTTTCCGCCTGCCATTTGACCCATTCGTTTTCAAGATTTTGGACTGCCTTTTGGTCATCGGCTTCGGCTTGGAACAATGTTTTAAGCAAACCTCGGCAACGTCCTACCCATTCATCAACCGTCGCAGGTTGCCGCCATATCCGTACAATATCCGTCAGGGACTCGATAAAGGCGGCAAAACGTCCGAACAGGGCGGTTTGGTTCACGTCGGCATACCACGCGCTGACCCCCTGCCACATCGGGTTGCCGCCTTCAGGCAGCATCCAGCCCAATACCATACGGTCTGCCGCCTGCTTCCAGGTAAACAGTTGATCCGTGCCGCCGCGCATTGCGCCGTCCAATCCCCAATGGACATTCAAATCGGCAACCATATCGTGCAAAAGCGGCAAATCGTCCTCAGTCAGTCCGAAACGGCGCAACACGGGCGCGGTTTCCAAAAGCGCGAGCACTTTGCCGACTTCAAAACGGCTTTCCAGCAAGTCGGACACGCATTCCAACGCGTAAAAAAACGGTTGTCGGCGGCTGATTTTCACGTCCGAAACGGAATACGGCAATGCCTGCGCGCCGGGCTGCGCCTGTCCAAACACGGCTTCGATAAAAGGCGTATAGGATTCGATGTTCGGGGTTAATACGGCGATATCATGCGGCTGCCAATCGGGATGTTCATGCAGAATTTTCAACAGTTTGTCTTTGAGTATCTGCAATTCGCGCAAAGGGCTGTGTGCCGATACGATGCGTATCGAGCCGTCATCCGTACCGACGCTTCCCACATTTTCAGACGGCATTTTCAGGTTTTGAATATCGGTTTGCAGGGCGTGCAAAAGCGTATCGTGCCCGCCTTCTTCAAATACCGGCGTTTCGCCTTCTATTTCCATTTCGTTCAAAAAGTCGAAAAAGTCCCGCCCCTGCTTGCCCAATGAGGCGAGCAACGGATGCCCTGCCTGAGTTAAATCGGGATCGCCGCCGCCTTTGAGGATTTGCACCGCTTCGATGACGTTGCCCCAATACATCCCGCTCGGATTGAGTGCAAACACAAACACGTCGCAATGTTCGGACAGCTTGTGCAAAAGCTGCAAATACATCGGCGCCATCGTGGAAATGCCGAACACGAAATAGCGTTCGGGCAGCTTGTCGCTGCTCAAAGAAGCCAACAGCTTTTCCCACAACGCAACCCGGTGCGGCGCGCTCTGCCTGCCGTCGTCGAGGTAACGCCACAGTTTGGACTGCCAGATTTCGTCGTCGCCTAAACCGAGTATCCTGCCCTGCTGCCACGCGTCAATCCACTGCGGGCGATAGACGAGGTATTGGTCGAATATGTCCGCCAGTTGTCCCGCAAGCTGGTAATCCGCCGATTCGCCGCTGCCCAAATAGTTTTGCAGCACATGCCTTACGTCTTCAAATTCCGCTCCGTTTTGAAACGCTGCGCTGCGGAACAAATCCAGCAGCCGCCAGCGCATCACTTCGGGTGCAAACGGGCTGAGTTCCGGAATGCCGGGAATCAGTTTTTTCATCAGCTTCCACGTCAGACCGGCGGGCAGGCTGAACGACAAATTCGCCGCCACGCCCAAATCACGGGCGAGGCAGGTGTCGAGGTAGCGGCGCATCCCCTGACTCTGCACAACAATCTGTTCGGGCTGCAAGGCAGATTTCAGCGGTTTGACTTTTTGAATGCGGGCAAACAGTGCAGCGAGCGTTTCGAGGCGGTTGGATTGATACAGATAAAACATGATTTCAAACAGAAGCTGTGGTTAAGTATTCGGGATTATATAGCCTTTCCCCCGCCCGCCTTCAAACAAAATGCCGTCTGAACGCTTCAGACGGCATCGGGTCATTTAAACCATCTCCTCAAAACAGGAATCCGCGACAGCAGCAAGGTATCCAGCAGGCAAATCACGGCAATGGCAACCAGCGCGGTCGGGAAAAGCAATGCAATCAGCAGCAGCGGCACCGCCATCATCCACCAAACCGGCAGCTTGATTTTCTGCGCCGGAGGAACCATGCCCACCGCTCCGGCCGGACGGCGTTTCCACCACATCACGCAGCCGCTGATACCGATAAAAATGACGGCAAGGCAGAACAAGACGTTCGCCAACACGCTCCACCAGCCCAGAGTACCCATATGCAGCGCAATGCTTGCCGCCATAAATTTGCCGAACGGGTTGTAATCGTCAAAGCGGATGTCGGCAAGGATTTTGCCGCTGTATTGGTCGATATGTACCGTGCGGTCGGCAAACGGGCTGATCATGTCGTAACTCATAGAGTCTTGCGACAAAGTCCATACCCCGTCCTCGCCTTTGGGCAAATTCAACTGATAACGCCCTTTGAAACCGATTTCCCGCGCAAAACGGTCGACGGTTTCCAATGTCATCGGCTCGCTGGGGTTAATGCCGTTTTCACCCACAGTCGTCCCTGAAACAGGCATGGGCGTAAGCTCCAAAATCCACGGTACTTCTTTAACCTTGCCGTCATTCAATACCTCACCGTGGGTCGGCACGACTGAAACAGGGTTCGGTTCGACACCCCATTTGCCTGCCGGAAACTGACTCCAAGCCTGCACGAACTTGCCGCCCCAAATACCTGCCCAAGCAATACCCGACAGGCAGAACAACAGTAAAATCAACGATACCCAAGTTCCAAACGCGCCGTGCAGATTCCGCCACCAAGAACGCGCCCTGCCTTTTGGCGGCAGCAGCATCGCCTTGATGCCGCGCCATTTCACCCACCAAAGGTACAAACCGCTGATTATCATGATAATCGTCAGCGATGCAGCCGTTTCCAAAAGATAATCGCCTGCCGCACCGAGCATCATATCGCTGTGGATTTCATCCATCGTGTGATACCAACCCTGATTGCGCGGCATGGTACTGACCACTTTTGCCGTATAAGGATCGACCGCAACCATCGTTGCCTTGCCCTCATTGTTAACACGGAACACGGCAACCATATCATCGGCACGCGGTGCAATATATTGGACGACGGACGAAGTCTCCGTATTAACGGCACTGCGTGCCGCTTCTGCCTGAACAGACAGAGGTTGTACCGTTGCCTGCGGCACAACATGAATCCGCTCGCCCTCCTTGCCGGTAATATTGGCAAACAACAGCATACCCAAACCTGTAACGGCAAGCAGGGTCAAGAAGGGCATAACCAACAAACCGGCATAAAAATGCCACCGCCAAACGGTCAGATAACACCGGTTATTCTGCTGACCGGCTTCAGTTTTGATTTGTGTATCCATTAATCGTCCTGTTGAAATTAGGGCTATTGTGTTGATGCGCGATTATAAACAATAAAGACTAATTCTTTATGACTAAAATCAATATTTTTTACAACATATGAAAAAAGATTCAATTTTGAAGAAACAAACCCATATGCCGTCTGAAAGCATCAAACAATGCTGTCCGACACCCAGTTGCACCATTCTTTAAACCATACAAAAATATCAGTCGGTCTGACTGTTTAAGCATCAAAATCCCACTTTCAGACGGCATAAATCAAAAACAGGATTTCCGTTCAAAATAAAAAATCCGGATTCGATATGAATCCGGATTCCTGCGTCCGACAAAGTCGGAAAACAACGGTTAGAATTTGCCGCCTGACTGGTTGACCATATAGTCAACCGCAGCTTTAACCTCATCATCGCTCAAATCGCCGCGACCGCCTTTTGCGGGCATCGTATTGAAACCTTCGATTGCGTGTTTGTGCAACGTGTCCTTGCCTTTTTTGATGCGGTCGGCCCAGTCGGCTTTGGTGCCTACATGGGGAATACCTGGAATTGCATTGCCGTGGCAGGCGGCACAAACGGTTTCATAAACCTGTTTGCCGTCCACTTTGGCAGCAGGTGCGGCTTTTTCCTCGGCTTTAGGTTCTGCTGCGGCAGGTTTGGCTTCAGAAGCGGCTTGTGCTGCTTCTGCAGGAGCAGATGCTGCGGGTTCTGCCGCCGGTGCGGGAGTCGGTGCAGGCTCGGCTTTTTTCACAGGTGCTTTGCCGTCTTTATTGGAAAGACCCCATACATAAGCAGTCATGATATGCAGTTTGTCTTTATCCAAGAAACGTCCCCACGCGGGCATTTGGCTGCTGCGTCCGTTGGTAATGGTTTCGATAATGGATTTTTGCGTACCACCCCACAACCATACGTCATCAGTCAGGTTCGGACCCAAACCTTGAATACCTTGACCTTTGTCGCCGTGGCAGGTGAAACAGTTGGCAGGCGGACCGCTGAACAAGGCTTGTCCGCGTGCGGCACGTTCCTCATCATACTGACCTTTGGGTTTTGAAAGGGACATCACATAATGAGCAACGTCTTTCACGCCTTCTTCGCCCAAAGCGGGACCCCAGGCAGGCATAGTCGCAACACGGCCTTTTTCAATGGTCTCGTGGATTTTATCGGGATCGCCACCCCACAGCCAATCGCTGTCAGTCAGGTTGGGGAAACCTTTAGAGCCTTTGGCATCAGAACCGTGACACTGGATACAATAAGTGTTAAACAGGTTTTGGGCGATTTGCTTGGCCTGTGGGTCTTTTGCCACTTTTTCAATCGGCATATCCGCAAACTTGGCATACAGTTTGCCGTATTGCTCATCGGCTTTTTTGACCTCTTTTTCATATTGGTTATGGCTGGTCCATTTCAGCAGACCTTTGTAGTCGCCGACACCCGGATACATAACCAGATAACCGATACCGAACAGCCATGTCAAAACATACAGCCAAAACCACCAGCGCGGCAGCGGGTTGTCGTATTCGGCAATACCGTCCCACTCGTGACCTGTGGTTTGTACTTCTTCGCCTTTTTTCGGGCGTTTGACAACATTTTGAGACAGCAGCAGCCAAGCCAAAGCGATAAAGCTCAGTAAGACAATGACTGCAATATATATATTCCAGAAGTTACTGGTAAATTGGGATGTTGTGTTCATTGTTTTGCTCCGTTATCACAATATTAACGGTTTTCGCTTTTCTTATCTTGCGCATCTTGGTTTTCATCAAAAATGCTGTTTGCGGCATCATCGTAATTTTTCTTATTCCGCCTGTTGAAGACGATATAGAGTACCAACAGGAAACAGATAAAGATCCATACCGTGAAAAGAGCGCGAATACCGTTAATATCCATGATGTTACCTTACGTTTTTCAAAGCCAGACCCAATCCTTGCAGATAGGCGACTACAGCATCCAGCTCGGATTTGTTTGCCAAAGCCTCAGGCGCTTTCGCAATTTCCTCATCACTGTAAGGAGTACCTACTTTACGCAAAGCCTTCATGTTGGCAACGGTTGCATCGACATCGACTTTATTGCGTGCAAGCCACGGGAATGCCGGCATATTGGACTCAGGCACGACATCACGGGGATTCAGCAGGTGGATGCGGTGCCATTCGTCGGAATAGCGGCCGCCCACACGTGCCAAATCAGGACCGGTACGTTTGGAACCCCATTGGAACGGATGATCGTAAACCGACTCCCCGGCAACAGAGTAATGACCGTAACGCTCGGTTTCCGCACGGAACGGACGAATCATTTGCGAGTGGCAGTTGTAACAGCCCTCACGGATGTAAATATCGCGTCCGGCAACCTGCAAGGCATTGTAAGGCTTCACGCCCGGCGCCGGCTGTGTTGCCGCCTTGGTAAAGGCCAAGGGCACAACTTCAATCAACAAACCGACACTGACTACAAGCAGCGTGAACACAATCAGAACGCCGATTTTTTCTTCAGCCAATTGTTGTAATTTCATTTTGGTAGCCTATCTTTCTTAGTATTTTAGTGGTGCTGTGTTTGGGAAACCGCAGGGATTTCGGCATCGACTGCTTTACCACCGATGGCTGTGCGGTACACGTTGTACGCCATAATGCACATACCACTCAGATACAATAAACCACCTGCAAAACGGATCATGTAGTAAGGCATGGTGCGTTTTACGGATTCGACAAACGAGTAGGTCAGCGTACCGTCATCATTCAAAGAACCCCACATCAAACCCTGCATCACGCCGGCAATCCACATCGCGGCGATATACAGAACCACGCCGATGGTCGCAATCCAAAAATGCGCTTCCACCAGCTTAGTGCTGTGCATCTGTTCTTTACCGAAGAGGCGGGGAATCATGTAATAGACAGAACCGATGGTTACAAAGCCTACCCAACCCAATGCGCCCGCATGAACGTGCGCAACGGTCCAGTCCGTATAGTGGCTCAATGCGTTGACCGTTTTAATCGACATCATCGGACCTTCAAAGGTAGACATACCGTAGAAGGACAGGGAAACAATCAGGAATTTCAGAATCGGGTCAGTACGCAGTTTGTCCCACGCGCCGGACAAGGTCATAATACCGTTAATCATACCGCCCCAAGAGGGTGCGAACAGAATCAAGGACAAAACCATACCCAAAGATTGCGTCCAGTCAGGCAGCGCAGTGTAGTGGAGATGGTGCGGACCTGCCCACATATAGGTAAAAATTAACGCCCAGAAGTGAACGACGGACAGACGGTAGGAATAAACGGGGCGGCCTGCTTGTTTGGGTACGAAATAGTACATCATACCCAAGAAGCCGGCAGTCAGGAAGAAGCCCACAGCGTTATGCCCGTACCACCATTGAACCATGGCATCGATTGCACCTGAATAAACAGGATACGATTTCATCAACCCTGCCGGGATGCTGATATTGTTGACGATGTGCAAAAGTGCGACCGCCAAAATAAAGCCGCCGTAGAACCAGTTGGCAACGTAAATGTGTTTCACCTTGCGTTTGGCAATCGTACCGAAGAATACAATGGCGTATGCAACCCAAACCAAAGTAATCAGAATGTCGATCGGCCATTCCAGTTCGGCATATTCCTTCCCTTGGGTCCAACCCATAGGGAAGCTGACGGCGGCGGCAACGATTACCGCCTGCCAGCCCCAAAAGGTAAATGCCGGCAGCCAGTCGCCGAAAAGACGGGTATTACAAGTACGTTGGACAACGTAGTATGATGTGCCGATCAGACCGCAGCCGCCAAATGCGAAAATAACCGCATTGGTGTGCAGCGGACGCAGGCGGCCGAAGTGGAACCAAGGTCCGATATTAGACAAATCGAGGGCGGGAGCAAACAGTTGGGCTGCGACGATAACGCCGACCAACATGCCCACGATACCCCAAACTACAGTCATGATGGCGAACTGGCGCACCACTTTGTAGTTGTAAGTTTGTGTGTCCATGAGAGTCTCCATGAATTATGGGAATAAAAATTTTTTATCCTGCCCATCTTTTCGACCTCTTAAGGTACAACTTGGGCAAGCGTAATTTTTTCTAAATTTAACATATCTGCCTTATTACGCCAAGCGGAATTACATTTGCAACATAAAGGAAAATTTTTCTTAAATTCATTCTTATTATATATAAATCATATTGTTATAATAAATTGCAACCAGTTTGACATTGCTTTGTTTTTCAAGCCTCCTTTTTTATAACACTTTATTGATGTAGATTAAGCTGCATTTTAAAGACATTTTATCAATAATATTTAACGATATATTTAATAGCCATGATTAATTATGAAATTGCCCCCTCACCTCTAGACCATGAGTGGCACATCCTGCTGACATTCACACAAGATAATGATTTTCCTATAGAAATAAGCCTGCCAAACTGGGTTCCGGGCAGCTATCTGATTCGGGATTTTTCCCGCCACATCACTTCTATCCATGCATCCTGTAACGGCACGTCCATGCCGCTCGAACAAATTGCAAAAAACCGCTGGCACGCTGCCGCCGTACGCGGCGAGTGGCAAATCCGCTACACCGTATATGCATTCGATTTGTCGGTTCGAGGTTCTTTCCTGTCGACGGAACGAGGTTTTTTTGACGGATCGTGCCTGTTTTTGAAAGTCGAAGGAACGGAAACGCTGCCGCACCGCTTGGAATTGACGGGCATTCCACCCGAATGGCGTATTGCCACAACGCTGCCGGAAACAGGGAGGTTTGTCTTTCAGACGGCATCTTATACCGAATTGATCGATCGACCTGTCGAGATGGGCTTGATTGAATTTTTAGATTTTAAGGCGGCAGGCATTCCGCACACGATTGCCCTAAGCGGCATCTATCCCGACTTCGACCGCAACAGGCTGATTTCAGACCTCAAGAGAATCTGCGAAACTGAATTGGCAATGTTTTCCTCCCCTGCCCCATTTGAGAAATATTTGTTCCTGCTCCACGTCGGCGACCATATTTACGGCGGTTTGGAACACGCCGACAGCACCGCCCTGCTCGCCGACCGCCACAGCCTTCCGCCGTACCCGTACCGTATAACCGATGCCGACGATGCCTACACCACATTGCTCGGACTTTTCTCCCACGAATATTTTCACGCGTGGAACGTCAAATCCATCAAACCTGCCGCGTTCGCCCCTTATGACCTCGACAAAGAAAACTATACCGAACAACTATGGGCGTTCGAAGGCATTACATCCTATTACGACGATTTGTTTTTGGCACGCAGCCGCACCATCTCGCCCGAATCTTATTTAAACCTGCTGGCACAAGGCATTACGCGCGTACAACAAACCCGCGGCCGTTTGAGGCAGACCTTGGCGGAATCGAGTTTTACCGCGTGGAACAAATTTTACAAACCGGATGAAAACAGTCCCAATGCCATCGTCAGCTACTACCAGAAAGGCGCGCTTGCCGCATTGTGCCTTGATTTGCTGATACGGAACAAAAGCGGCGGCAGACATTCTCTCGATACGGTAATGGACAAACTCTATCGGGAGTGGGTGGATACGCGCGCGGGCATTCCGGAAAAACACTGGCAAATCCGCTGTCAGGAAATAACCGGCTTGGATTTGGAAGATTTTTTCCAAAAAGCGTTATACAGTACCGAAGATTTGCCGCTTGCCGAATGCCTGGCAACCGCAGGCGTGGGACTGACCTTCCTGCCTCTTCCCCGACAACACGGCGGCGGATATGCGGAACACATCTGCCCCGTCCCGCCGGCAGGCGATTTCGGCGCACGTTTCAAACAAAACGCCGACCACATCGTCCTGACCCATGTCTTCAACGGCGGCAGCGCGGAATCTGCGGCACTGTGCCCGCAAGACAAAATCATTGCTTTAGACGGTTATGCCTGCACCGACTTTGCCGCACAATGGGCCCGATACCACGTCAATGCAAAAATCAATATCCACTTCTTCCGTGCAGGCATATTGCGTCAAACCGTCTTGACGGTTCAGGCAGCGGCGGCGGATACTGCCATCCTGCATATCACAGACCGGAACCTGTTGGAAAACTGGTTGTTCGGTTAAACTTTCAGACGGCATTGCACACAAAATGCCGTCTGAAAAACAACCGCAAGGCAAAGCAAAGGAAACAAAATGGCCATTCTGAAACTTGACGAACATCTCTATATCTCCCCACAACTGACCAAAGCCGATGCGGAACAAATCGCGCAACTGGGCATCAAAACCGTCGTCTGCAACCGCCCCGACCGCGAAGAAGAATCGCAACCCGACTTCGCCCAAATCAAACAGTGGTTGGAACAAGCAGGCATTACCGGATTCCATCACCAACCCGTTACCGCCCGCGACATCCAAAAACACGATGTCGAAACCTTCCGACAACTCATCGGACAAGCCGAATATCCCGTCCTTGCCTATTGCCGAACCGGTACGCGCTGCTCCCTGCTGTGGGGCTTCCGCCGGGCGGCAGAAGGTATGCCGGTTGACGAAATCATCCGCCGCGCAGAAGCGGCAGGTGTGAATCTGGAGAACTTCAGAACCCGTTTGGAAGACGCAGCGGTCAAACCATAAAACCGACCGATACAAAAATGCCGTCTGAACAGATTTCAGACGGCATTCGTTCAAACGTCAAACTTTATTGCGCCTTGGTTTCCGTTACAAAACCGATTTTGGTAATCCCTGCCTGACGGGCAGCCTCCAACGCTTTGTTCACATAATCGTATTCCACCGCCTTATCTGCCGCAATGGCCACAATCACGTTTTCATTCTGATCCTTGGCGGCTTTCAGACGGCTTTCCACTTCCCCGATTTCCACTTTGCTTGCAGAATCTCCGCCGACATAATAACCACCGTTTGCATCAATCGTCAGGCGCAAGGGATCTTTAGGCTGTTTGTCCTGCTTGTTTGCCTGCTCGGACGCGGTTGGCAATTCCAAAGGAATGGAATGCGTCAGCACCGGCATGGTAATCATAAATACAATCAGCAAAACCAGCATCACGTCCACCAACGGCGTAACGTTGATATCGGACATCGGCGAGTCATCGCCGGAATTCATCGAACCGAATGCCATTTCATTAATCCTTTTGGTTCAACAGGCGGACATGCAAATCATGCGCCATCGCATCCAAATCCTGAGTCAGCGTCTTCGCACCGCGGTTGAGGAAGTTGTACGCCAACACAGCAGGAATCGCCACAAACAGACCCGCCGCAGTAGAAACCAATGCCTCGCCGATCGGACCGGCAACCGCCGCAATACTCATCTGTCCGCTTTGTCCGATATTGATCAGGGCATGGTAAATCCCCCAAACCGTACCAAACAGGCCGATAAACGGTGCGGTCGCACCGATGGAGGCAAGCGCGGTCATACCATAATCAAAGCGACGCATAATCTGAGCCATACTGTTGCGGATTTGAATGACCAAATACTCATTCAACGGCAGTGCCTGAGCCAATTTGGAAGCTTCATTTTGACGGTAGTTGCGGTACGACTGCAATGCCTCTTGCACCAGTTTGGACAGGGGAGCGTCAACGGCACGCACTTTTTCAAGCGCATCGTTCAAAGACAAAGTATTGCTCATATGCTGCTTAACAACCGTATTGCCTTTGCGAGCCTGATACAGCTTAATGCTGCGTAAGACAATCAGACACCATGTTACGATACTCATCAGCAACATCAACACAAACACACTGATCAGGACGACATCGCCTGATTCAAACACTAATTTCAAATCCATAATGATTCCAAAACTGATAAAAACAAATCAAAAATCCAAGCTGCCGCAAACTGCCGCGACAACAGCCTAATTCAATTCAAATTTAACGGGGACTTTAAACTCCGTCCAGGCATTGGCTTGAAAATGCCCGTTTTGCGCCGCCTTGCGTGCTGCATTGTCCAAACGGGAAAAACCGCTGCTTTTCACCACCTTGACGGACTCGACATGACCGCCCGGAGATACCATCACACTCAGGACAACCGTACCCTGTTCATCGTTTTCCATAGAAAGTGTAGGATAAGGCGGTCGCGGAATACTGCCGTTGGCACGCAGGGGATTGCCTTTACTGCTGCCGGCACCTGTTCCGCCGCCGCTGCCGCCGGTTCCTTCCCCATGCTCGCCTTTGGCTCCGCCGCTGCCTTTACCGCTGCCTTCTCCGCGCCCCGTTCCGTCACCTTTGGTACCGGTTCCCTTACCTTCTCCCCCGCTGTGCTCGCTGCCGGCTTTGGCGGAAGTATTGCCGGGATGTTCGGCAGGTTTTTCAGACGGCTTCTCTACCGTTTTCTCAACCGGTTTGGGAGTCGGCTTCACTTCCGGCTTAGGCTCTGGTTTCGGTTTTTCTTCGGGTTTCGGCTTTTCCTTGGGCTGCTGAATATCTGCATCCGCCTTTTTTGTAACCACCGGCTTCAAAACCGGTTTGGGCGGCTCGACAGGTTTGGGCTGCTCAGGCTCGGGTTGCGGTTCGGGCGCGGCAGGCGCGCCTGCGCCTTCGGGTGCGCCGTCCCCTCCGCCAAAGTCGCCCAAATCGACAAATTCAATAACATTGCCTGACTCTATCACGGGCAGCTTGTGCGCCTGCCAGAGCAATGCCACCATTGCCAAATGCAGCAGTGCGACGGAAAACACGACTGCGGGGGTTAAAATTCGTTCTTTATCCATAATTCGGGCATAATAATAGCAACAATTCCTATTTGCAACCTATTTTTATTATTTACCTTTATCTGAATACTGTTTTCATATTATTAAAATCCATATTAAAACAATATGTTATGACAAATTATCAGATACCGGCAGACAAACGGAGCGGATCTACCTGTTTTCCCATTCCAACAAAATCGGGTTAAATGATATATTGCCGCTTTCATCCGGCAGCCGGTTACGGCTGCGTACCACCTGTTTTAAAGGAAAATCATGTTTCGGAATTTTGACTTGGGCGTATTCTTGCTTGCCGTCCTGCCCGTACTGCTTGCCATTACCGTCAGGGAGGTGGCGCGCGGCTATACGGCGCGCTACTGGGGCGACAACACTGCCGAACAATACGGCAGGCTGACGCTGAACCCCCTACCCCATATCGATCCGGTCGGCACAATCATCGTGCCGCTGCTTACTTTGATGTTCACACCGTTTCTATTTGGTTGGGCGCGTCCGATTCCCATCGATTCGCGCAACTTCCGCAACCCGCGCCTTGCCTGGCGTTGCGTTGCCGCATCCGGCCCGCTGTCGAATCTGGCGATGGCGGTTCTGTGGGGCGTGGTTTTGGTGCTGACTCCGTATGTCGGCGGGGCGTATCAGATGCCGCTGGCTCAAATGGCAAACTACGGTATTCTGATCAATGCGATTCTGTTCGCGCTCAATATCATCCCCATCCTGCCTTGGGACGGCGGCATTTTTATCGATACCTTCCTGCCGGCGAAATATTCGCAAGCGTTCCGCAAAATCGAACCCTATGGGACGTGGATTATCCTGCTGCTGATGCTGACAGGCGTATTGGGTGCGTTTATTGCACCGATTGTGCGGCTGGTGATTGCGTTTGTGCAGATGTTCGTCTGACTGGTTTTCAGACGGCATAAACGTTCCAAAAAACGCGGCAGGATATATTTCCCTGCTGCGTTTTCCTGTTTTACAATGCCCTGTCAAAATAAAGCGGCACGCCTGATTTTTCACTCATCGTCATCAGATAACCCATCACCTTTTGAGGCCATTCGATTCCGCGCACCACGGTCAGATTCCTTAAAACGGGGAAAACCAAAATATCCTCCATGCCGATTCCGCCGTTGATGCCGTCTGAAGTACCGTCCATCAAATTCTCCAACTCTTGCAAATCTGCGTTTATCCGTTCGAGGTATCGGGCGGTTTTATTCAAATTGGCGGAAAAGCTGCCGATGCTTTTCTCTTTTTTGTCTGTGAAATATTTCACCGCTTCCGGCGTTGCAAATTCGGGCAGACCGATTTTAACAGTACGCGGCTGAACCAACTTGTTGTTGTAACTGCCGACTTTGTCCAGCCATGCCTGTATCTCGGGGCGGACTTCGTCTTTCAGACGGCCTTCGCGGTCGAAATGCCGCACAATGTCCAAACTCTCGCCCATAAACGAACCGTCCTCTTTTTGCAGGATGGGCACTTGTTTCGCGCCAATCATGCCAATCGGCGTTGCCTCGTCGTCGTTTGCCAGCACGGCTTCTTCAACGTCAGCACCAAACAGACCGGCAGCCATCCGCGCACGCACGCAAAACGGGCAATGGTCGTAAATATACAGTTTCATCAAAATATTCCTCGTCAACCTGTCGATACCGGCTACCTTAACACCCCGCGCCGCCCGAAACAAGTTTATCTTCCCGCCTATGCACCGTAAATAAATAAGCTGTTACAATAAACTCGTTTTTATCGGAACGGAAGACCCCATCATGACCGCCATCAGCCCGATTCAAGACACGCAAAGCGCGACCCCGCAAGAATTGCACGAATGGTTCGACAGCTACTGCGCCGCGCTGCCGGACAACGATAAAAAACTTGTCTTAGCCGCCCGTTCGCTGGCGGAAGCACATTACCCCGCCGATGCCGCCACGCCGTATGGCGAGCCGTTGTCCGACCACTTCCTCGGCGCGGCGCAGATGGTCCATGAACTCGACCTGCTCCCCGATGCCGTTGCCGCAACGCTGCTTGCCGACATCGGACGCTACGTCCCCGACTGGAACCTATTGGTTTCCGAACGCTGCAACAGCACCGTCGCCGAGCTGGTCAAAGGTGTGGACGAAGTGCAGAAACTCACCCACTTCGCCCGTGTGGACAGCCTCGCCACGCCGGAAGAGCGCGCCCAGCAGGCCGAAACTATGCGGAAAATGCTGCTGGCGATGGTTACCGACATCCGCGTCGTGTTAATCAAACTGGCGATGCGTACGCGCACCCTGCAATTTTTAAGCAACGCCCCCGACAGCCCCGAAAAACGCGCCGTTGCCAAAGAAACCCTCGACATCTTTGCCCCGCTCGCCAACCGCTTGGGCGTGTGGCAGCTCAAATGGCAGCTCGAAGATTTGGGCTTCCGCCATCAAGAACCCGAAAAATACCGCGAAATCGCCCTGCTTTTGGACGAAAAACGCACCGAACGCCTCGAATACATCGAAAACTTCCTCAATATCCTGCGCACGGAACTCAAAAAATACAACGTTCACTTCGAAGTCGCCGGCCGGCCGAAACACATCTACTCCATTTACAAAAAAATGGTGAAGAAAAAACTCAGCTTCGACGGTCTGTTCGACATCCGCGCCGTGCGGATTCTGGTTGATACCGTCCCCGAGTGTTACACCACGCTGGGCATCGTCCACAGCCTCTGGCAGCCCATCCCCGGCGAGTTCGACGACTACATCGCCAACCCGAAAGGCAACGGCTATAAAAGTTTGCACACCGTCATTGTCGGCCCCGAAGACAAAGGCGTGGAAGTGCAAATCCGCACCTTCGATATGCACCAATTCAACGAATTCGGTGTCGCCGCGCACTGGCGTTACAAAGAGGGCGGCAAAGGCGATTCCGCCTACGAACAAAAAATCGCCTGGTTGCGCCAACTCTTGGATTGGCGCGAAAACATGGCGGAAAGCGGCAAGGAAGACCTCGCCGCCGCCTTCAAAACCGAGCTTTTCAACGACACGATTTATGTCCTGACCCCGCACGGCAAAGTCCTCTCCCTGCCCACGGGTGCCACCCCCATCGACTTCGCCTACGCCCTGCACAGCAGCATCGGCGACCGCTGCCGCGGTGCGAAAGTCGAAGGGCAAATCGTGCCGCTGTCCACCCCGCTCGAAAACGGACAGCGCGTCGAAATCATTACCGCCAAAGAAGGGCATCCTTCCGTCAACTGGCTCTACGAAGGCTGGGTCAAATCCAGCAAGGCAATCAGCAAAATCCGCGCCTACATCCGCCAGCAAAACGCCGACACCGTGCGCGAAGAAGGGCGCGTCCAACTCGACAAGCAGCTTGCCAAACTCACGCCCAAGCCCAACCTGCAAGAGCTTGCAGAAAACCTCGGCTACAAAAAACCCGAAGACCTCTACACCGCCGTCGGACAGGGCGAAATTTCCAACCGCACCATCCAAAAAGCCTGTGGCACGCTGAACGAACCGCCGCCCGTACCCGTCAGCGAAACCACCATCGTCAAACAGTCCAAAATCAAAAAAGGCGGCAAAACCGGCGTGCTCATCGACGGCGAAGACGGACTGATGACTACCCTTGCCAAATGCTGCAAACCCGCGCCGCCCGACGACATTGTCGGCTTCGTTACCCGCGAGCGCGGCATTTCCGTCCACCGTAAAACCTGCCCCTCTTTCCGACACCTCGCCGAACACGCGCCCGAAAAGGTGCTGGACGCAGGTTGGGCGGCGTTGCAGGAAGGACAAGTATTCGCCGTCGATGTCGAAATCCGCGCCCAAGACCGCGCAGGGCTTTTACGCGACGTATCCGACGCGCTCGCCCGCCACAAACTCAACGTTACCGCCGTGCAAACCCAGTCCCGCGACTTGGAAGCCAGCATGAGGTTCACTCTCGAAGTCAAACAAGTCAACGACCTCCCGCGCGTCCTCGCCAGCCTCGGCGACGTCAAAGGCGTATTGAGCGTTACCCGGCTTTAAATACAAAAATGCTGTCTGAAGGTCGGATAACGCTTCAGACGGCATTTTGATTGTTGGGTTTTTAATCAGAGCTTTGTTTGATAATTTGTTATTTTGAATAAAATACAGGTTCTGTCGAGCTGATAACTTCTATTACAGAATCGCTAAAAAAGAAAATATAAGCCTTATAATATTTCTTTTCAAAAAAACCAAAACTTTCTTCTTTCAACCAGTCCATATAACTGTCATCTATTATCTCGAAAAAATAATTTGCAGTAGGATTCCCATCTGAATTATTTTCTTCTTTATTTTCAAATAAATATTCTGAAAATTTTACTTTATAAGATTCATCCGTTATTTGAAAATGAATTATATTGTCGATAAATATTTCAATATTTAATTCATAATTTCGGTCGGATGCCAAAATGTTCACATCTTGTTCGGTAACACAAATTTTATCCACATAAAATCTGTGATTATTGTTAGAAAATTGTAATGGTTTAATCTTCACAATCGTTTTCCATATCTAATTTTTGTTTTGGCAACACGACAATCGGGGTTTCAGCGACACCGAGGTATTTTACCGTCTAATCGTGGAGATTTTACCGATTTTCTTTCCTATTCCATCCGGTCTTTAAATGGTTGATGACAGTGTTTGCTTTTCAGCTACCTGCCGTTTTGACCAATGCACCGATGCCTAAGGGGTAAGGGTAGGATTTTTGAAGAACTTAGTTCTCAATATCCTGTTTCAAATGAAGGAAAGGTTGTCTGAAAGTTAAACACGGTTTCAGACGACCTTTAATCAAATTTAAGAAAGCCCTTACCAAACAAACGGTTTCCGATTCATATCCGAAAGGTTGCCAACTTCATTATCCAGCAAGAACCGTTCAAAAGCATTCCAACCTTTCTTTTCTACCAATTCTGCTTCCTGTTTATACAACGGGACAAGCAAAGGGAAAACGATATTGTAGTGTTCGCCATAACAGACCTGAAAATCATCATCGAAATAAAATGGGGCGGAAACATACAGTGCATCCATTTTTGTTGAATCAACAATGCTTCTAGGCAAATAAATAACCTGTCCTCGAAGAAGAATTTTTTTGTTCTCAATGATGGTTTCTGCCAACCATCTTAAAAATGGAAAAATCTGATTTTCATCATATTTTAAAGAACATACAAAAAGTATTTCAAATCTGCTTTTATAATTCAGATTATATTTGCTTAACCCTAAAGTAATATAAGTTTTTAAATCGCTGTCAGGGGAAGAGGGAATAGCTGCGATATTTAATTTGTACTGACTTCCCGAATCGCTTTTCGAGCCATGAGAAATAGTGCCTATATATTTTTCAATATGATTAATCATATTTTTCTTAGCTTCCCATCACTGTATCGGATAATTATAGGCCGGATTGAGACAAAACGCCTTGTTCCCATTGGTAGAAAGTCCGTCTGAAAAGTAAAAGCGTTTCAGACGGACTACGTTTGCCGACTATCCGGTCCACTTGATAATCCAATGAGATTCTTGCAGGTATTCTTTTAATATTTCTAAGTTTTCGACCCAGTCATCGTAACTGTCAAACGATGAAAATTTGTCATTTGAAGATAACAGTATCAGAAATCCCCCGGTATTTTCCCAATCGTCAATAATTTTTATGAATTTTTCTTCAGGATTGACCCCATTCAGGATAACCCCCAAAGTATTGAATTTTATTTCCATAGACATCCCCTAATCTTTAATGGGAATATGGTTATTTCAACCCAACCTACACTTTTTGTTAGTTCCCATACGAACCAAAACCTTCATAATTACAATCATTTTTTTGTGCAATACCAAATAACGTAGTTTCAATAGCTAAAATGTTTTCAAGGGAAGGGACGATATTGACGGAACAATAGCAAGTCCACATTTCTCCGAATTCATCTTGTTCAATACTGATTTGAAAATCTTGCCGATAAGAAATGAGTCGGCTTTCTATTGATTGCAGATTCTTTTGAGAACCTCCTATAAAAAACTCTATTATCATAGGTTTTGTCAAATCAAACCCTAGTTCTTGATATTGTTTCAGTACATCTGAAGTAGATTTTTCGTCAACAATCATTTTTAATCTCCATCTTGTTTTCGGTATTTTCTCCCCGGGCTTTCAATTCGATTGTAATTATTGGTACTTTTGGAACCACCGTGAGCGTCAATTCTTCTAGATTCATCTTTGAATGCCTCTCGATTATTTTTGGCAGGAGTAAAATCTGTAGCTATATGAGGGTCATTATTAACCCTAGCTTCTCTTGCTCCAGAGATTTGGGAATGTTGTCTTGTGCCCTTTCCAGAATAAGTTCGACCACTTTCATGAGTATTAGTATAAGAACCAACTTCTGTCCTATATTTTTCTCCATACGGACACGCATTATGAACCCAAACCCCTTCCGTTTCCGCCTGACTGCCCTTGACGAAGTAAGTATGCCAATCGGCAACGGTCAGGTTGTAGGCTTTGAGCGGTGTTAGTTTGACAACGATGTTGCGGACGGTTTGGGTTCTGCCGCTTTCGGCAAACAGCCTGCTTCCCGCTTTCAAATCTTCCGCCTTAATCCATTTGCCGTCCGAATAAAACGGGTGGATGCGGTTGGAAATCAGGGTTTGGTTGTTGCCGATGCCGTCTGAAACTTCAATGTAAACGGTTTCCTGGTACGGATTGCCGTATCGGGTGGTAACGGGTTTGTACCCTGTTTTCCCGCTTGCTTCGTCCTTGGAAAGGACGCTCTCGCCGGCCCGGATACGGGCGATGGCTTTGTAGCCGTCTGCCGTTTTGACCAAGGTGCTGCCGTGGAAGGAGCAGGTGTAGGATTTAGAAAAATCCCCGCTAACCGCAGCCTTCCCCGGTTTTGCCGCCTTTGCCAACTTCGCGGCTTTGGCTGCTTTTGCCACCTTTGTCAGGTTTTTGACTTTGGCAAACGGCAGGACGTTGACCAGGGCTTCGACGGTTTCGGCGGCATTGGGGTTTTCCTGCATCCACTGGTCAACGGCTTCGCCCGCGCTGAGAAAGGGGTTGAGCGCGCCGGCGGCGACGCCGTTGATAAACTCCATGCTGTTGCCCCAGCGGTCGAGCTTGGCATTGTGCCCGAACATTTTTCTGTTGGCTTCATCGGCGCGGTCGGAGAAATTGCTGCCGAGGTTGTTGTAGTTGTCGGATATGCGTTGCCGGATGCTGCGGGTGTCGGTCGGATTGAGTTTGATACTGCGGGCTGTGCCGTTGACGTGATAGGTGTATTCGTCTCGTGCGCCCGTAGGTTTGGGGTAATTGCCGCCCTTCGGGCCGTCGTAGGCATCGGCGGGATGATGTTCGTGTCCTTCCCAGTTGAGCCGGTATACGGTAAAGCCGTCGTCAACGTTGCCTTGTTCTTTGCTTGCGCTGTCGGCGGCGTGGTTGTCGAAGGGGGCGTGTTCTTCGTATCCGTGTCCGGAAAAGCGGACGGTGTAACCAAGATTGCCTTGGATTGCCGCCTGTTGGATGAGCAGGTTGCCCATCTGGTGGGTATAGTCTTGGATGACGTTGATTTGGCCGGTGCGGTCGGAAACGCTGCCGCGCGGGTCGCCGAAGAGGTGGTATTTGCCTCCGGGTTCGTAGTGCTGCCGTTGGGCGTTATCGGTAATGAACGGGTCTTGCGCCAAGTCCGCCGCGAGGGCGGGCTGTATGAGTGCGGCCGCCGCTACGGCGCAGGCGGCAAGGAGGTTTGTCAGTCTGCGCAGCGGTTTCACGGTTTATCCTCCTTTGCGGCGGTCATACCGATTGGTGTGTTTCAGGCGACGGTAATGATGGGGATGCTGTGTTTGCGACAAGATATTTGTTTGGTTTTGAATGGGTTTAAGTGTAAAGGGATTTTAAGGGTTTGTAAACGAAAGAGGCAAAAATGCCGTCTGAAAGACGAATATCGTTTCAGACGGCATTTTGATGAAAGATTTAGTCCTCAGGCAGTCCACCCCATTGGTTATCTTCGTTTACAGAAGCTTGACAACACAAAACAATCAACCAAATCGGACCAATAAGCGGAATAACCGAAATCAAATACAACCATCCCGATTTACCGATATCATGGAGTCGGCGTACACCAACTGATAAGATTCATTTCATGAACATTAGTCACGCAATCAGATTCTTAAGGAAACAAAAGGGATGGACTCAGCAGCAGCTTGCTGATTTTGCCAATACCTCAAAAAGTAATATTTCCAATCTTGAAAACGGCAACCAAGGATATAGCGAATCTATCCTAAAATATCTGTCAGAAGCCTTGGACTGCCCCGTCTCGTCTATTTTTCTATTGGCAGAAAGTTTAGAAAGACAGCAAAACAATACCGCAACAAATATGGAAGATATGCCCATCGAACTTATCTTCATGCAACTCCCCACGCCTTTGCAGCAGTCGTTCAAATCCCTCATGATTCAGACATTGAAACAGACTTCTCTATAAAAGGATTAATTACCCAATATTTCAAAATACAAAAATGCCGTCTGAAAAGCGGAACGAGCTTTCAGACGGCATTGTTTTTTCTGTTTGACGGCCTCAATCCAAAATCTTGCCGACGATTTCGCCTACGTCTTTCGACAATCCTTCCTGCGCCCGAATGCGCTGCAATGCTTGTTTTACCAAGTTTTTGCGGTGCGGCTCGAGCTTGTTGCAGAGGTTGAACGCCTGCACTAGGCGGGCGGCGACCTGCGGGTTGAAGCGGTCGATTTCGATGACTTTGTCGGCGATGAAGCGGTAGCCGCTGCCGTCTTCTGCGTGAAAATGCGGGACGTTGCGGCTGAAGCTGCCGATGAGCGAACGGGCTTTGTTGGGGTTTTCGAGGCTGAATTTCGGATGCTGCAAGGCGGTTTGAACCTGTTGCAGGGTGTCGCTGCGGTGGCTTAAGCCGACGAGGGCGAAATATTTGTCCATCACCAGCGCGTCGTCTGAAAACTTGTCGGCAAACTGCGCCAGCAGGCGGTTGCGCGTATCGCTTTCGTTGCCGTTGACGGCGGACAGGATGCCCCATTCGTGGGTCATGTTTTGTGCCATTTCGCCGTATTTTTCGGCAACGGTTTTAATGTGCGCGGGGTCGGCGCGCAGGACAAAGGCGCGGCAGACGTTGCGCAGCGTGCGCCAGCCGGCGGTTTCGGGGCTGTATTCGTAGCTTTGGTTTTCCTGCTTCGCCGCCTGACGGTTCAATTCGTGCCATTTCGGCAGGAAGTGGACGGCAAGCGTATCCAACAAGGCTTCGCGCGCCTGATGGTAGCGCAGCGGGTCGATGTTTTCCGCGCCGTCCCACAGTTCGGCTTCGGACGGCACACCCAAAAGCAGGGCTTTGAAGGCGTTATCCAAGAGGTCGTCTGAAATGACTTTTTCAACGGCGGCAAGCAGTTTTTCGTGTTTCGGCAACTCGACGCCGTCTGAAAGCGCGGCAAGGTTGGCGGCAACGGCGCGACGGTAGAGCGTTTGGGCGGCTTCCCAGCGCGTGAAAGCGTCGCTGTCATGGGCGAGCAGGAGCAGCAGGTCGTCGTCGCTGTACGGATAATTCAAATGCACCGGCGCGCTGAACCCGCGCAGCAGCGAGGGAACGACGGCTTCGGTTACGCCTTCGAGCGGGAAAGTCTGTTCGGCTTCGGTCAGCAGCAACACGGCTTCGGTCGCGCGTTTGCCCTGATAATCGAATGCCACCGCTTCGCCGTTGCGGTTCAGCAGTCCGATTTTGATGGGAATCATCATCGGCTGTTTGTCCACCATATCGGGCGTGGGCGGCACGGTTTGTTTAATGGTCAACTCAAAAACATTGTTTTTCAGACGACCTTCAGCTTCCAAAACAGGCGTTCCCGCCTGGCTGTACCACAAGGCGAACTGGTCGAGATTAATGCCGTTCGCGTCCGCCATCGTCGCGCGGAAATCGTCGCAGGTAACGGCCTGTCCGTCGTGGCGTTGGAAATAGAGCTTCATGCCTTTCTGGAAGCCCTCTTCACCGAGCAGGGTGTGATACATCCGCACCACTTCCGCGCCTTTTTCATAAACGGTCATGGTGTAGAAATTATTCATCTCCTCATAGCTGGCGGGGCGCACCGGATGCGCGGTCGGGCCTGCGTCTTCGGGGAACTGGTGCTGGCGCAAAAGGCGGATGTTTTCGATGCGGCGCACGGCGCGGCTGGCGCGGTCGCCGGAAAACTCTTGGTCGCGGAACACGGTCAGCCCTTCTTTCAGCGAAAGCTGGAACCAGTCGCGGCAGGTCACGCGGTTGCCCGTCCAGTTGTGGAAATATTCGTGTCCGACCACAGATTCGATGCCTTCGAAATCGGTATCGGTGGCGGTGCGGCTGTCAGCAAGGACAAATTTGGTGTTAAAGATGTTCAAACCCTTGTTTTCCATCGCGCCCATATTGAAATCGCCCACGGCGACGACCATGAAAATATCCAAGTCGTATTCCAAACCGAAGCGCGTTTCGTCCCACTTCATCGCGTTTTTCAACGATTCCACGGCAAAGCCGACCTTGGACTTGTCCACTTCTGTGGTGTAAAACTCGATTTTGACGTTTCTGCCGCTCATGGTGGTGAAACGATCTTCCGTTACCGCCAAGTCGCCCGCGACCAAAGCAAACAGATAACTCGGCTTGGCAAACGGGTCTTCCCATTTTACCCAATGGCGGCCGTCTGAAAACCCGCCGCCGTCGATTTTGTTGCCGTTGGAGAGCAAAACGGGATAGCGTTTTTTGTCCGCAACGATGGTGGTCGTGAACTTGGACATTACATCCGGACGGTCGATGTAGAACGTGATTTTGCGGAATCCCTCCGGCTCGCACTGGGTAAACAGATTGCCGCCGGAAGCATACAGCCCCATCAGCGATTTGTTTTCCGCCGGCAGGATTTCGGTTTCCACTTCGACGGTGAAGCGTTCGGACGGCACGCCTGCAATCGTCAGCGTCTCGCCTTCCAACATATAATCCGCCGCCGTCCCGTTGATTTTGACGGACAAAAGTTTCGCCGAACCGTCCAACACCAGCGGCTCCCCCACCCTCTGCGGCTCAACCGTCAAACGCGACTTCACGACGGTTTGCGGTTCGGCAATATCGAAATGCAGTTCGGTTTCGAGAATGCGGTAGGCAGGCGTTTGGTAATCTTTCAGATAATGGACGGTTTTGCTCATTTTTTTCTTTCAATATTGTTTGGTTTGACTGGAAAAGGCTTCAGACGGCACGGATACAGCTTTTAAAGCGGATTAACAAAAATCAGGACAAGGCGACGAAGCCGCAGGCAGTACAGATAGTACGGACTGTACCGGTTTGAATTTAATCCACCATATGCCGTCTGAACCGAAACGGCGGCACAAGCGTACCGCCTCCGGACAGCAGGTTTTCTATTTCCACGCTTGGACAAATTCTGCCCAATGCGGTTTGTCTTCTGTTTGGGCGGAGAGATAGTTTCTGATCCGTTTGATTTCCATTTCGTATTCGTCCGCGTCGAATCTGCCGCTGACCAGACAGAAACGCAGATACATCAAATACGTATTCACGGCATCGGTTTCGCAATAATTGCGGATTTCCTTCAGCCTGCCCGCGTGGAACGCCTCCCACACCTTGCTGCCGTCCATACCCAGCTTGCCCGGAAAACCGCACAGTTTCGCCATATCGTCCAGCGGCACATTCGCCCTCGGCTGGTAAAGCGCGAGCAAATCCATCAAATCGCAGTGGCGTTGGTGGTAGCGGCTGATGTAGTTGTTCCACTTGAAATCGCGGCTGTCGCCGAAATCGCCGTCGCCCATATCCCAATAGCGCGCGGCGTTGATGCCGTATATCAGGGAACGGTAATGCAGTACGGGCAGGTCGAAACCGCCGCCGTTCCAGCTGACCAGTTGCGGCGTATGTTTTTCAATCAATTCAAAAAACTTGGCAATCACAACTTCTTCGCCATCGTCCATCTCGCCGATTGTGCCGACGTGAACCTTGTCCTGACCCCAGCGCATACAGCAGGAAACCGCCACAACCTGATGGAGGTGGTGCTGCATAAAATCGCCGCCGGTCTGTGCGCGGCGTTTCTGCTGCGCGAACAGCACCACTTCGTCGTCCGGCAGGGAAGACGGCAAGTCATACAGCGTACGGATACCCTGCACATCGGGTACGGTTTCAATATCGAAAGCCAAAATCGTATTCATGGCAGTACCTTGCATTCAAAAACAGACTTGCGCCTATTGTGTCATTAAAAGGCGGATAAAAAAAGAGGCAACCCCCCACAGGATTGCCCCAATACCTCAAATCAGAGATTTACGCTTCACAAACAATACAGGCTTTCGCCTGCGGCTTTACCCGCGTAGCTCAACTCTACGCCGGCAAACTTTCGTTTCACCGTTTCCGATGAAACTCCGACCAATCGCGAGACTGACCGGAAAATCCTTTCAGACGGCATTGCTCCGCTGCGTCTGTAATTCTGTGTAGCGGAATGTACGCCTTTTTTCACACCTTGCCAAGTATTTTTTAAAACAGGGGAATCAAAATGCCTGATTTAGATTATTGCTTAAAATTATAAATAAACAAAATAAAATTCTATATATTTTTATAACTTGATATTAATTTAAATATTATATAAATTTTTGGCACAAAATATCTGAATATCTGTTTAATGAAAAAGGCTTATATGAGATACTTGTTTACAACCTTATGTTTTTAAACAAATTTAATTTTAATATGTTAACCGGGTTTTCGGCATCCGCCCCCTTTGTTCGCGGAATAAGCCCTAAAACCTGATTTTGGTTTTTTGTCAATCTTAAAAAGCGTTGTTTTTACAAACAACTGAACCGTTAAAACCGTCCGGCAAATCCTGTTTGCACGACCCGGATTTCAAATTTCCAAAAACAATCAGGAATTTCGACTTGAAACGCCTAATTTGTTTTGTAATTTTATGTAGTCAGTAAAAATCGGGGCTGCCTTCCGGACGGGTTTTGAAACGCTTGTGCAGCCAAAAATACTGCTCGGGATGTTCGCGCACCCTGTCTTCGATAAAACGGTTCATGCGCTGCGCGTCGGCCTGCGCATCTTCACTCGGAAAGGATTCCCAAGCAGGGTAGAAATGCAATGTAACCGTATTGTCCGCCTCCCTGACGGGAATGGCGGGTATCACTTTTGCATTTGCAAGCGCGGCAATGCGGCTCAAGCCGGTAATCGTTGCTGTCTGAATGCCGAAAAAATCCACAAAAACCGAATCATTGCGTCCGAAATCCTGATCGGGCAGATACAGAAACGGCGCGCTGCTTTTGCGGAACTGTTTGACGAGGGCGCGCAGCCCTTCGGTGCGCCCGATGAGGAAGACGTTATGATAGCGGTTTCGGCCTTTCAAAATCTGTTCGTCCAATATCTTGTTTTTTTGATGGGAATACATACTGATCAGCGGGACATCCTGATTAAGCGCGTACACCGCCATCTCGAACGCGGTAAAGTGCGGATACAGGATGATGACTTTTTCCCCCGCTGCCAGCGCGTCGTCCAAATAATGCTTATTGCGGTAGCGCACCAGCGATTTCAGGCGTTTGGCAGGCGCGTACCAATATAAGCCGTATTCGAGCATCAGTTTCGCCATGTGCCTGAAATGCTGCTTCAATACGGTTTTACGCTTTTCCTCACTCCATTCGGGAAAACATTTTGCCAAATTGATTTCACCGATACGGCGGCGCGGTTTGACCAAAAGGTAGGCAAGCAAACCCGTCAGGTCGGCAATCTTGTGCAGCAGCGCAAACGGCAGAAACTGCAAAACATACAGTACAAAAAATATAAATTTCATCTCGATACACATTTTCTTTTCAGACGGCAAAATACAAATGCCGTCTGAAACTATTGAAACCTTCCGCGCTTGACCTGCATCCCTGAAGGATTGAGTTTGGCAGCAAGCCCGTGGTTGCGTAAGGCGTGGGTCAGCGCGACGGCAAGACCGTCCGCCGCATCCGCCTGCGGCGTTCCCGAAAGCCCCAGCATCTGCACCACCATATGCTGCACCTGTTCTTTTGCCGCCTTACCCTTGCCGACTACCGCCTGTTTGACCTGCAAGGCCGTGTATTCCGAAACGGGCAGCTTATGGCTGACCAAAGCCGCCAATGCCGCGCCCCGCGCCTGACCGAGCATCAGCGTCGATGCAGGATTGACGTTGACGAACACCTGTTCCACCGCCGCCTGCTGCGGCTTGTAAACGGCAACGACTTCGCCGATGTGCCGGACGATGACGGCAATCCTGTCTGCCAGAGGCGCATCGGCAGGCGTTTTGATGCAGCCGGAGGCGACGTAAAAATGATCGCGCCCCCTGACATCGATGATGCCGAAACCCGTTACGCGGCTGCCCGGGTCAATGCCTAAGATACGGACGGTTGCCGACATATTCACAACAAACCGTGTTGAATCAGCTTCTTACGCAGGGTATTGCGGTTCAGCCCCAACATGACGGAGGCTTTGGACTGATTACCGCCGCATTGCTCCATCACACACACCAGCAGCGGTTTTTCCACCTGATGCAATACCATATCGTACACGCCGCAAGGTTCGGTACCGTTCAGGTCTTTGAAATATTGTTCTAAATTTTGTCTGATACATTGAGAAATATCGGGAAGGGTATGGGGCATGATTGCACTTTCAAAGGATAATCAAGTGTTCAGAAGGCATTTGGGCGGTAGGCACACGCCCAACGGTCGGTTTTTTCGGCAAGTCTTTCAAGATAACCTGCAAGCATGTCGTATTGCGCCGCCGCACTGTCCAAGCGGTTGATTTCACGCCGCGCCTGTTCGCCGTCGGGCATCTCGCCGATGTACCAGCCTATGTGTTTGCGTGCGATGCGCACACCGGCGGTCTCACCATAAAACGCGTGCATGGCTCGGATGTGGTTCAAAATAGTGGCGGTACATTCTGCCAAACTCAAAGCAGGCGGCAAAACACCGTGTTCGGCGTAATGTTTCAAATCACGGAAGAACCACGGTCTGCCTTGCGCACCGCGCCCTATCATAATGCCGTCTGCGGCGGTTTGTTTGAGGACGGCGGCGGCTTTTTGCGGCGAAGTAATGTCGCCGTTGACCCAGACCGGGATGTTCAGACGGCATTTAGTTTCGGCAATCAGGTCGTAAGCCGCTTCGCCTTTGTACATTTGCGTGCGAGTGCGTCCGTGGACGGCAAGGGCGGCGATGCCGCAATCTTCGGCGATTTTGGCGATAGCGGGCAGGTTTTTGTGGTCGTCGTGCCAACCCAAACGGGTTTTGAGGGTAACGGGAACGCCCGCCGCCTTGACCACCGCTTCCAAAATGGCGGCAACCAGCGGCTCGTCCTGCATCAGCGCGCTACCGGCTTGGACGTTGCAGACTTTTTTAGCGGGACAGCCCATATTGATGTCGATGACCTGCGCTCCAAGGCTGACGTTATAACGCGCGGCATCCGCCATCTGCTGCGGATCGCTGCCGGCAATCTGCACGGCAACGATGCCGCCTTCATCGGCAAAATCGCTGCGGTGCAGGGTTTTTCTGGTATTCCTGAGCGTCGGGTCGCTGGTCAGCATTTCGCACACCGCCCAACCCGCGCCGAAATCGCGGCAGAGGCGGCGGAAGGGTTTGTCGGTAATGCCCGCCATCGGCGCAAGTGCGATGGGGTTGTCGATAAAATAGCCTCCGATGTGCATAATGGGCCCGCGTTTCAAAAAAGTGCGCCATTGTACATTTTTTAAGCAGGATTTCCAATCTCCGGACGCGCCCGCGATTGGGGCGGGCACCGTTTTATGGCATAATCCGCACACAGATTCCCTGCCCCGCCACTCACAGGCGGGCAGTTTACTTTCCCCATCCTATCAGTTTCCCGCTTCAGACGGCATAAGGTCTGAAAGAAAGACTACAATCATGAGTAATCCATTTTCCTCTTTAGGCTTGGGTACGGAACTCGTTTCCGCACTGACCGCGCAAGGTTACGAAAACCCGACGCCCATCCAAGCCGCCGCCATTCCCAAAGCACTCGCCGGTCATGATTTACTAGCCGCCGCCCAAACCGGCACGGGCAAAACCGCAGCCTTTATGCTGCCCTCGCTCGAACGCCTCAAACGCTACGCCACCGCCAGCACCTCGCCCGCGATGCACCCCGTGCGTATGCTCGTGTTGACCCCGACGCGCGAACTCGCCGACCAAATCGACCAAAACGTGCAGGGCTACATTAAAAACCTGCCGCTGCGGCATACCGTCCTCTTCGGCGGTGTCAACATGGACAAACAAACCGCCGACCTGCGTGCCGGCTGCGAAATCGTCGTCGCTACCGTCGGACGGCTGCTCGACCATGTGAAACAGAAAAACATCAGTTTAAACAAAGTCGAAATCGTCGTTCTGGACGAAGCAGACCGCATGTTGGATATGGGGTTTATCGACGACATCCGCAAAATCATGCAGATGCTGCCCCGCCAACGCCAAACCCTGCTCTTTTCCGCCACCTTCTCCGCCCCGATACGCAAACTGGCGCAAGACTTCATGAACGCGCCCGAAACCGTCGAGGTTGCCGCCCAAAACACCACCAACGCCAACGTCGAACAACACATCATCGCGGTCGATACCATTCAGAAGCGCAACCTGCTCGAACGGCTGATTGTCGATCTGCATATGAATCAGGTCATCGTGTTCTGCAAAACCAAACAAAGCGTCGACCGCGTAACGCGCGAACTGGTGCGCCGCAACCTGTCCGCACAGGCGATACACGGCGACCGTTCCCAACAAAGTAGGCTCGAAACACTCAACGCCTTCAAAGACGGCAGCCTGCGCGTACTTGTCGCAACCGATATCGCCGCACGCGGCCTGGATATTGCCGAACTGCCCTTCGTCATCAATTACGAAATGCCCACCCAGCCCGAAGACTACGTCCACCGCATCGGGCGCACGGGGCGCGCCGGTGCGGACGGCGTGGCGATTTCCCTGATGGACGAATCCGAACAGAAAATGTTTGAGGCCATCAAAGAATTGACCGGCAACAAGCTGCTCATCGAACGCATCGAAGGCTTCGAGCCCCGATGGTGGGAACAGGAAGGCTCAAAACCGGAAAAAACCGAAACAAGCGAACCGAAACAGCGCAACCGCTACGAATCCGCTAGGGCTCAGCGCGAAAAAAATACCCGACCGGAAACCACGGCAAACGATGCGGGCGCGGCTTGCGGAAAAATTGCCGGACGCAGCCGCCGCAGCCGCCGGGAACACCAGCCGTGCGCCCTGCTCCAACCGCGTTACGGCGTAAAATAGCCCTAAAAATCAAATGCCGTCTGAACATTTCCGTTTCAGACGGCATTTTTCAAACCGGACTGACGCATTGGGAGCGACCACCCGCACCAGATAAATTTCTTCCGCAAACAGTTTCAGACGGCATTTGCTGCCTGTACAATATCATTTCCTTTTCCACTCAAACCATCAGGATTTCCCAATGTCCACCCAATTCGATGTCGCCGTAATCGGCGCAGGTCCGGCAGGCTCGGTCGCATCCGCCCTGCTCCGCAAAAAAGGTTATCAAGTCTGCGTGTTGGAAAAACAGCACTTTCCGCGCTTCGTCATCGGCGAAAGCCTGCTGCCGCACTGTATGGAAATGCTGGAAGAAGCCGGATTTGCCGATGCCGTGCGCGCTGAGCCCTGCTTTCAGTTGAAAAACGGCGCGGCGTTTTCGTGGGGCAGCCGTTATACCGAATTCGATTTCACCGATAAATTTTCAGACGGCCCCGGCACGACTTATCAAGTCCGCCGCGCCGTGTTCGATAAAATCCTGATTGGCGAAGCCGCCAAACAAGGCGTTGAAGTACGTTTCGGGCACGGCGTAACCGCGTTCGACAACAGCGGCGGCGTTGCCCGTTTGAGCGTGGAAACCGACACGGGCGAGAGCTATGAACTGACCGCGAAATTCGTCTTGGACGCAAGCGGCTACGGACGCGTGCTGCCGCGCCTGCTGGATTTGGAAACGCCCTCGCACCTGCCGCCACGCCAAGCGCATTTCACCCATATCGACGACAACATCACCCACCCGAAATTCGACCGCAACAAAATCCTGATTACCACCCATCCGCAACACCGCGACGTGTGGATTTGGCTGATTCCCTTCGGCGACAACCGCTGTTCCATCGGCGTGGTCGGCACGCCCGACAAACTTGCCGGCGAATCGGAAACCGTGTTGAAAGAATTTGTTTACGAATGCCCGATGCTGAACGAAATTTTGGACAAAGCCGTTTGGGAAAACGATTTTCCGTTCCGCTCCATCCAAGGCTATTCCGCCAACGTCAAATCGCTGCACGGCAGGCATTTCGCGCTATTGGGCAATGCCGCCGAGTTCCTCGACCCCGTGTTCTCGTCGGGCGTAACCATCGCGCTGCACTCCGCCAAACTGGCTGCCGATCTGTTGGCAAAACAACTCAAAGGAGAAGCTGCCGATTGGCAAACCGAATTTGCCGAACCCTTGATGATCGGCGTGGACACATTCCGCACCTATGTGGACGGTTGGTATGATTTCCGCTTCCAAAACGTCGTGTACGCGCCCGACCGCAGCCCGGAAATCAGCCGTATGCTTTCTTCGATTTTGGCAGGCTACGCGTGGGATACCGAAAACCCGTTCGTGGCGAAATCCGAACAACGCCTGACTGCCTTGTCAGAATGGGTCGGTCAGTTGGAAAGCGAATAAATCCGTACCGCCATACAAAATGCCGTCTGAATCCAATCGGGTTCAGACGGCATTTCTATTTCAACTGTTTTTATGATTACTCAGGACGCATCTGCGGGAACAAAATCACGTCGCGGATGGTTTGCGAATCGGTCAGCAGCATTACCAGGCGGTCGATGCCGATACCGCAACCGCCTGTCGGTGGCAGACCGAATTCCATCGCGCGGATGTAGTCGGCATCGTAGTGCATCGCTTCGTCGTCGCCCGCGTCTTTTTGCGCCACTTGCGCTTTGAAGCGTTCGGCTTGGTCTTCGGGGTCGTTCAACTCGGAATAGCCGTTTGCCAGCTCGCGGCCGACAACGAACAATTCGAAACGCTCGGTCAGACCTTGTTTCGTATCCGAAGCGCGCGCCAACGGGGAAACTTCGACCGGGTAATCGACAATAAAGGTCGGGTTCCACAGCTTGCCCTCGGCGCAACCTTCAAACAGGGCGAGTTGCAGGCTGCCGATGCCCGGGGACGACGGCAGGCTTTCGCCGTGTTTGACGATTTCTTTTTTCAGCCATTCCGCATCGTTCAACTGCTCGTCGGTATAGTGCGGATTGTATTTTTTGATGGCTTCAAGGATGGTCAGACGCTCGAACGGGCTTTCCAAATCGACTTCTTTGCCGTTGTAAGTGATGTTTGCCGTGCCGTTTACCGTGCGCGATGCGTTGCGGATGATGTCTTCCGCCATCTGCATCATACGTTCGTAGTCGGAGAAGGCTTCGTAAAATTCAATCATCGTAAATTCGGGGTTGTGGCGCACGGACATGCCTTCGTTGCGGAAGCTGCGGTTGATTTCAAACACGCGCTCCAAACCGCCGACCACCAAGCGTTTCAGATACAGTTCGGGCGCGATGCGCAGGTAGAGCGGAATGTCCAAGGCATTGTGGTGGGTCACGAACGGTTTCGCCGTCGCGCCGCCGGGAATCGGGTGCATCATCGGGGTTTCGACTTCGAGATAATGCTCGCCCACCATAAAATTACGCACGGATTGGATGATTTGGCTGCGTTTGATAAAGGTATTGCGCGATTCTCCGTTGGCAATCAAATCGACGTAGCGTTGGCGGTATTTGGTTTCCTGATCGCTCAAGCCTTTGTGTTTGTCCGGCAGAGGGCGCAGGGATTTGGACAGCAGGCGGATGTTGGACACGCGCACGGTCAGTTCGCCGTGGTTGGTTTTGAACAAAGTGCCTTCCGCGCCGACGATGTCGCCCAAATCCCAATGGTTGAAGTCGTCCAAAATTTCCTGGCTCACGCCTTTGTTGTTCAGATAAAGCTGGATTTGCCCGGACACGTCTTGAATAGTGGCAAAGCTCGCCTTGCCCATTTGCCGTTTGAGCATCATGCGTCCGGCAATTTTGACGGGAATGCCTTGCGGGTCGAGTTCTTCTTTGCTGATTTCGCCGTATTGGGCGTGCAAATCGGCGGCAAAGCTGTCGCGTTTGAAATCGTTAGGGTAGGCGTTGCGCTGTTGGCGGATGTTGTGCAGTTTTTCGCGGCGCAGGGCGATGATTTGGTTTTCGTCCAACTGCGGCTCGGTTTGCGGATGGTTTTGTTCGCTCATGGTATTTTCCGAAAAAATAAATCAGGCGCAATCTGTTTCAGACGACCTGATTGAATCACAAAATTTGCGCATATTTTACGCGATGTCGGTGTTTTTTTCTAGGAAAGGGCAATGCCGTCTGAAAATATTACAGACGGCATTCAGATTTTGAAACCTATGCCAAAAGTCCGCTAAGGTTCAACAGGAACAAAACGGCAAATCCGGTCAGGTAGAGCAAGCCGACAATGGCAAGGGCGTTCATACCGGCGGTAAGCCTGTGCCGTTTGTCTCCTTTGACCAGGCGGTAGTTGAGCCAGGCGAACACGGGGGCGGACACAAAGGCGGCAATCATGGCAAATTTGAGCAGATTCGCCATTACGCCGTCAAACCAGAAAATCACCGCCAAACCGCTGCCCGCCACCCAAATATTCCAAGCAAAGAGTTCGGCGTTGCCGGTTTTCTCACTGCCGCGCAGCAGGCGCACAGGTTCTGCAATGGCGCGTGCATAACCGTCCACAACGGTAATCGTCGTACCGTACATGCAGGCAAAAGCAATAAACGCCACCAGCGGACGCGACCAGTCGCCGATGGTTACCGCATACATATTGATCAGTTGTCCGATATATTTGCCGCCTGCCATCTGCACTTCTTCACCGTTACCGTATTGCACGTACGCACCCAGGGCAAGGAAGACGACGGCAAGCACGGCACTGGTGATGTAACCGACGTTGAAATCAAAAATCCCGTCATGATAAGAGGAAGGTTGGAGGTGCTGTTTCTCCGTAACCCACAAAGAATTGATGGCGGAAATTTCAATCGGCGCAGGCATCCAGCCCATCAGCGCGATCAGGAAGCCCAAACCGGCAAGCGTCCACGGTGTCGGCTCGATAAAATCGGGTTTCATCTGCATACCGCGCGACATGGCGATACCGGCGGCGGCAACCGTGGCAACCGTCAGGCTGACGATGATGATTTTGGAAACATTGTCCAAAGCCTTGTAGCGTCCGCTCGCCAGGATAATCAGGCAGGATGCCATAATCAGCGCGGAGATTGCGCCGATACCCAGTGTCAGCGAGGGAATCGCCATTTTAACGATGGCGGCGGTTACAATGGCGACCGCGCCCGCGTTGATGGTGGCGGAGGCGATACACAAAATCAGGAATACCCAAAGATAAACGCGGCTTTTCTCCGCATAACCTTCAATCAGGCTTTTACCCGTATCCAGCGTGTAATGCGCGCTGAAGCGGAAAAACGGGTATTTGAAGAGGTTGGTCAGAACGATAATCAACGCGAGCTGCCAGCCGTAAAGCGCACCTGCCTGTGTGGAGGCAATCAGGTGCGAACCGCCGACTGCCGCCGATGCCATCATAATACCCGGCCCCAATGCATTGATTTTACTTTTCCAAGTCGAAATATGTTGTTCGGACATGATTTTTCCGTATTGCTGATATAAAAATGTGTATTTTAACGTAATCTAAATACACACCAAACTGGCTTATTGAAACTTTACACCCTAATATTCCTGATTTTTCCCAATTATTTTCAGAAAAACATGCAATATGGCATTTTATGCCTGAAAGTTTACAACAAATAGCCTTGCATCGCTTTTTACCGTACAAAATATACTTTCAAATTCCTGAACGCGTTTTGCAGTCGGCAAACGATTTGATAAGATGGTTACGTTTCCCCAGCCGGTACGCCGCCATGCCGTCTGAAACCTTACACTTTCTCTGGAGAATCCGTTCATGAATACCGTATCGAATTACCTGTCCGCATTGCGCGAAGCCATGAAGGCGCAAGGCTTGGACGCACTCGTCATCCCTTCCGCCGACCCCCACCTGTCCGAATACCTGCCCGAGCATTGGCAGGCGCGGCGCGAATTGTCAGGCTTTACCGGCTCAGTCGGCACATTCGTCGTTACCGCCGATGAAGCGGGCGTATGGGTGGACAGCCGCTATTGGGAACAAGCCGCCAAACAGCTTGCGGGCAGCGGCATTGAGCTGCAAAAAAGCGGTCAAGTGCCGCCGTACAACGAATGGCTCGCGGCAAACCTGCCCGAAAACGCCGCCGTCGGCATCCCTTCCGATATGGTGTCGCTCACCAGCAAACGCACTTTGGCGCAATCACTCGCCGCCAAAAACATCCGCATCGAACACCCCGACGACCTGCTTGACCAAGTGTGGACAAGCCGTCCCACTATCCCCGCCGAAACTGTGTTCATCCACGACCCCGCCTACGTCTCCGAAACCGCCGCCAAGAAACTCGCCCGCGTGCGCGCAGTTATGGCGGAAAAAGGCGCGGATTACCACTTGGTTTCCTCGCTTGACGACATCGCTTGGCTGACCAACCTGCGCGGCAGCGACGTGCCTTTCAACCCTGTTTTCGTGTCCTTCCTGCTGATTGGCAAAGACAATGCCGTCCTGTTTACCGACCGATGCCGTCTGAACGCCGAAGCCGCCGCCGCGTTGCAAACCGCAGGTATCACGGTCGAACCTTATGCCCAAGTTGCCGACAAACTCGCGCAAATCGGCGGCGCACTGCTCATCGAGCCGAACAAAACTGCCGTCAGCACGCTTGTGCGCCTGCCCGAAAGCGTGCGCCTTATCGAGGGAATCAACCCGTCCACGCTGTTCAAATCCTGCAAATCGGAAGCCGACATCGCCCACATCCGCGAAGCGATGGAACACGACGGCGCAGCGTTGTGCGGTTTCTTCGCCGAGTTTGAAGACATCATCGGCAAGGGCGGCAGCCTGACCGAAATCGACGTGGACACCATGCTTTACCGCCACCGCAGCGTGCGACCGGGCTTCATTTCATTGAGTTTCGACACCATCGCGGGCTTCAACGCCAACGGCGCCCTGCCGCATTACAGTGCGACACCGGAAAGCCACAGCATCATTGAGGGCGACGGACTCCTGCTCATCGACTCCGGCGCGCAATACAAAGGCGGCACGACCGACATCACCCGCGTCGTCCCCGTCGGCACGCCGACCGCCGAACAAAAACGCGACAACACGCTCGTCCTCAAAGCTCATATCGCACTTGCCGAAGCCGTGTTCCCCGAAAACATCCCCTCACCACTGATAGACGCGATTTGTCGCAAACCTCTGTGGCAGGCGCAGTGCGACTACGGACACGGCACCGGCCACGGCGTGGGCTATTTCCTCAACGTCCACGAAGGCCCGCAGCGCATCGCCTTCGCCGCCCCCGCCACGCCCGAAACCGCGATGAAAAAAGGGATGGTAACCTCCATCGAACCCGGCCTCTACCGTCCGGGAAAATGGGGCATCCGCATTGAAAACCTCGCCGCCAACCAAGTCGTTGCCAACCCGCAGGAAACCGAGTTCGGCAGCTTCCTCTGTTTTGAAACCCTGACCCTCTGCCCTATCGATACACGCCTGATGGACACCGCCCTGATGACCGACGGCGAAATCGAGTGGGTCAACCGCTACCACGCCGAAGTCCGCCGCCGCCTCGAACCGCTGACCGAAGGCGCGGCAAAAGCGTGGCTGATCAAACGCACCGAACCACTGGCGCGTTAAACGGCACGGCGCAAAAAATGCCGTCTGAAGGCCCTTCAGACGGCATTTGTTTCCCAAAACATCCCGCACTTTTTTCATCTTGCCGCAAGCAAATACCAATCCGTTTTGTGGCAAATACACAAAAAGCCCGATGCCGTCTGAAACCCCAAACAGGCTTCAGACGGCATTTATCGCGGATGAAAACAGAAAATACCCATATCGTCATTCACACGAAAGCAGTTGCACAGGGCAGGCTTCAGCCCACCAACTCCCACCATCTTCATCCTAAAATCCCGTCATTTCCGCGAAAGTGGGAATCCGATTTGTTCGGTTTCAGTTTTTTTGAGATTTTGGGTAACTTTTAAACCGTCCTTACCGCCTACGCGGGAATAACGGGATTTCAGGTTTCTGTTTTTGATTTTCTGTTTTTGCGGGAATAACGAATTTCAAAGTTACGGTGTTATTAAAAGGTTGTGTTTTAGTAATCTGTTGATTTCAATTATTTACAAGGGAAAAAACAATTATTTTTTCGGTTAGGAAGAAACCTATCCTGTTGAATATATTGAAACCAAATACGCCTATCAACAATATATTAAAATACAGCCTATTAAAAAAACAGAAATCTCTCCACCACCATTCCTACCTTCGCAAAATAGCGCAAAATGCCGTCTGAAACCCGTGTTCCCGGGTTTCAGACGGCATTGCGCCATGCGGATTATTTTTTCAGTTCGGACAGAATGTCATCCACGGTTTTCTTCGCGTCGCCGAAACACATCACGCTGTTTTCGTTGAAGAACAGCGGGTTTTGTACGCCTGCGTAGCCGGTGTTCATCGAGCGTTTGAAGACGACGACTTCTTTTGCCTTCCACACTTCCAAAACCGGCATACCCGCAATCGGGCTGTTCGGGTCGGTTTGGGCGGCGGGGTTGACGGTGTCGTTCGCGCCGATGACCAAGACCACATCGGTTTCGGGGAAGTCGTCGTTGATTTCGTCCATTTCCAAAACGATGTCGTAGGGGACTTTGGCTTCGGCGAGCAGTACGTTCATATGACCGGGCAGGCGGCCGGCGACGGGGTGGATGCCGAAGCGTACTTCTGTGCCGTTTTTACGCAAAAGCTCGGTAATTTCGGCAACAGGGTATTGCGCCTGTGCGACTGCCATACCGTAGCCCGGGGTGATGATGACACTGTTTGCGCCTTTCAGCATTTCGGCAACATCGGCAGCTTTGACTTCTCGGTATTCACCTATCTCTTGGCTGCCGGAAGATGATGTGCCGCTGTCGCTGCCGAAACCGCCGGCGATTACCGAGACAAACGACCGGTTCATGGCTTTGCACATAATGTAGGACAGAATCGCGCCGCTTGAGCCGACCAGCGCGCCGGTAACGATGAGCAGGTCGTTGGAGAGCATAAAGCCTGCCGCTGCTGCCGCCCAGCCGGAGTAGGAGTTCAGCATGGACACGACCACGGGCATATCTGCGCCGCCGATGGAGGCAACCAAGTGCCAGCCGAATGCGAGGGCAATCAGAGTCATTATCAGTAGGATGAAGCCGCTGCCGTCAATGCCGACAAATACGAGCAGCAACACAAACGATACGGCAAGTGCCAGTGCGTTGAGCTTGTGTTTGGCGGGCAGTTGCAGCGGGCTGCTGCTGATTTTGCCGTTGAGTTTGCCGAATGCAACCAGTGAGCCGGTAAAGGTTACCGCGCCGATGAAAATGCCCAAATAGACTTCGACCAGGTGGATGGTGTGCATATCAGGGGAAACGTTGCCCGGCTCGATATAGCTGTTGAAACCGACCAAAACGGCTGCCAAGCCGACGAAGCTGTGCAGAAGTGCAATCAGTTCGGGCATTTCGGTCATTTCTACTTTTTTGGCTTTGTAGATGCCGATTGCCGCACCGATGAGCATGGCGATGATAATCCATCCCAGTCCATGGGTATTGTCGGAAAAGACCGTTACGAAGAGGGCGACCGCCATGCCGGCGATACCGGAATAACAGCCCTGTTTAGCGGTTTCCTGCTTGGACAGCCCCGCCAGTGAGAAGATGAATAAAATTGCGGCAACGATATACGCCGCTGTTACGAGTCCTGAAGACATAGAAATTCTCCGATTTTCGATAATTTGTTTCCGATGCCGTCTGAAAAATTGACGTTCGTGTTTTCAGACGGCATCTGTTTCAAGCAGCCGCGACAAACAGCCCGACGGTGCAGACAAATCCGCCCGCCCACATCAGCGAGCGCAATGCTGCTTTGTCTGCGATGTAGCAATAGATAAAGGCGAGACGGAACAGGATGAACAGACCGGCAAGCGTATTGACGGTTGCTTGTCCGGCATTGCCGGTTGCGTGTGCCGTCAGAACGGCGGTGGCAAACGGTGCAAAGGCTTCAAAACCGTTTTGCTGCGCGGCGTGGGCACGGGCGGCTGCGCCTTGCGTGTGCGCCAGAAAACCGCGAGGATTGTGGTTGTCTTTAAACCGGAATCCGCCCGCTTTTTTGGCATACGCCGCACAAAAAAGCGGCAATAGGCAGGCAATCAGGATGCACCAATAGGCAAAAGTCATGGCTTACCCTTTCTTAAACATATTCAACATCCGGCGCGTTACGAAGAAGCCGCCGAAGATGTTGATGCTGGCAATCAGGATGGCAACAAACGACAGCAGCGAAACGAAGCCGTTGCCCTGACCGATTTGCAGCAGCGCGCCGACGACGATGATGCCGGAGATGGCGTTGGTTACCGACATCAGCGGGGTGTGCAGCGAGTGGCTGACGTTCCAAACGACATAGTAGCCGATGACGCAGGCGAGGACGAACACGATAAAGTGGTTCAGGAATGCTGCGGGTGCGACCGCGCCGACCCACAGCACCAATACGGCGGCGATAACGGCGGGCGCGAGTTTTTTCCACAGGGGAACGGGTTTCGGCTCGGGCTTGGCGGCAGGCATGGCTTTTTCAGACGGCGTTTGCTGCGGCTGGGCGGAAACTTGAATCGGAGGAGGCGGGAAGGTGATTTCGCCGTCGCGGGTAACGGTCATGTTGCGGATAATCACGTCTTCGAAGTCCAGCGTGATTTCGCCGTCTTTGTTCGGGCTTAACAGCTTGGTCAGGTTGACCAAGTTGGTGGCGTAAAGCTGGGAAGACTGTCCGGCAAGGCGGTTTGCCATGTCGGTGTAGCCGATGATTTTCACGCCGTTGTCGGTTACGGACAATTCGCCCGGTCGGGTGAGTTCGCAGTTGCCGCCCGTCGCCGCCGCCAAATCAACGATGACGGAGCCGGATTTCATGCTTTCCACCATTTCTTTGGTAATCAGCTTGGGCGCGGGTTTGCCCGGAATGGCGGCGGTGGTGATGATGATGTCCACTTCTTTCGCCTGCTCGGCAAAGAGTTTCATCTCGGCGGCGATAAATTCGTCGCTCATCACTTTGGCATAGCCGTCGCCGCTGCCGCCCGATTCTTGCGGGAAGTCGAGTTTCAAAAACTTACCGCCCATCGATTCGATTTGTTCCGCCACTTCCAAGCGGGTATCGAACGCGCGCACCACTGCGCCGAGCGAGTTTGCCGTACCGATTGCCGCCAAACCCGCCACACCTGCACCAATCACCAAAACCTGCGCGGGCGGCACTTTGCCTGCGGCAGTAATTTGACCGGTGAAGAAACGGCCGAAGGCATTGGCTGCTTCAATCACGGCGCGGTAGCCGCTGATGTTTGCCATCGAAGACAAAGCGTCCAAAGCCTGCGCGCGGGAAATACGGGGCACCATGTCCATCGCCAGCGCGTTCACTTTCTTGGCGCGCAAGGCTTCCACCAAAGCCTCGTTTTGGCGTGGCCACAGGAAGCTGACAATGGTTTGCCCTTCTTTGAGCAGCGGCAGCTCGCCTTCGGACGGCGCGTTGACTTTATAAATTAAAGGGCAGGCCCAAACCGCCGCTTTGTCGGCAACGGTTGCGCCTGCCGTTTGGTAAGCGGCATCGTCCAAACTTGCCGCCAAACCTGCGCCGCTTTCGACAACGGTTTCAAAGCCCAGTTTGCCCAGCAGGGCGACGGTGGCGGGCGTGCAGGCGACGCGGGTTTCGCCGGATAATGACTCGCGTGGGATACCGATTTTCATCTCTGAATCCTTTTTCGGGTTGTTTATATGTATCGTGGGTTAAATTTAAATCGGGGCAGGGCGGAGCAACGCCGTACCGGTTTAAAGCTGATTCACTTCAAATGTTAATATATTTTAGATAATCCCCTTATAACGAATTTTCATCAGGCTGGCAATAGTTGCGGCATTTTCCCGTGTTGTCCGGCACATACTGCCGTTTGCGTTTGAAGTCATTTTCCGATTGCAGTCCCGCCCGCCGTAACATTCTTTGCCGTTTCACTATATAATCCGCATTTTTTGAGCCGCCGTTATGCCGCAAGCCCTCGTCCTCCAATTTCCCTCCGCCGAAGCCCTGCCTTCCGACTTCCCCTCACGCCTGCCCGAACCTGATTACGCCGATGAAAAACGTATGCGTTTTATCGTTGAAGAAGGGTTTCCTTTAAGCGGGGCGGACGCGGCGTTGCTTGGCAGCCGTCAAATCGATTACGCCGTGTTGCCGGATATGGATTTCGGCGAACTCGGTTTGATTGTCAGCGATATGGATTCGACGCTGATTACCATCGAATGCGTCGATGAAATTGCGGCAGGCGTGGGTTTAAAAGACAAAGTAGCGGAAATTACCGAGCGTTCGATGCGCGGCGAACTCGATTTCGAGCAGTCGTTGCGCAGCCGCGTCGCTCTGTTGACCGGATTGGACGAACAGATTTTGGCGGACGTTTATGAAAACGTTTTGAAGCTCTCGCCCGGTGCGGAATTTTTGTTGGACGAATGCAAAAGGCACGATGTCAAATTCCTGCTGGTGTCGGGCGGGTTCACGTTTTTTACCGAACGTCTGCAACAACGGCTCGGTTTCGAATACCAACACGCCAATGTTTTGGAAATTGAAAACGGCAGGCTGACCGGCCGCCTGAAAGGCAGAATCATCGACGCGCAGGCAAAGGTGGATTTATTGCGCGAATACCGCAGCCGCCTCGGATTGCAGCCGCATCAGGTGTTGGCGATGGGCGACGGTGCGAACGATATTCCGATGCTCAAAGAAGCGGGCATAGGCGTGGCTTACCGCGCCAAACCGAAAGCGCGGGCCGCCGCCGATGCCTGTATCAACTTCGGCGGTTTGGAGCGTGTACGCGGCCTGTTCGGATAGGCGGATAGGAAACGGATGCCGTCTGAAAGGTTTTCAGACGGCATTTGAACGGCAGGAACGACAGTGGGATGCAGAAAACTTTGGTTTGCCCTGGCAGCAGCGGGCGTTATCGGCGGTCTGGTCGGCATTGTGCTGACGGAACTGATGCACTTCATACAACATACAGCATACGGTTATGGCGCGGACGGTGCGTACACTTCGTTCCGCGAAGGTGTGGCACAGGCTTCCGGTATGCGGCGCGTTGCCGTGCTGACGCTGTGCGGCGCGGTCGCAGGAGTCGGCTGGTGGCTGCTCAAACGTTTCGGCAAACCACTCATCGGAATCAAGGCGGCATTGAAGCAGCCTTTGCAGGGGCTACCGTTTCTGACGACGGTTTTCCATGTTCTGCTGCAAATCATAACGGTCGGACTCGGTTCGCCGCTCGGACGGGAAGTCGCGCCGCGCGAAATGACCGCCGCGTTTGCTTTTGTCGGCGGCAGGCGGTTGGGTTTGGATGAAGACGAAATGCGGCTGCTGATTGCTTGCGCTTCGGGTGCGGGTTTGGCGGCGGTATATAACGTGCCGCTCGCCTCCACGCTGTTTATCCTCGAAGCGATGTTGGGCGTGTGGACGCAACAGGCGGTTGCCGCCGCATTGCTGACTTCCGTCATCGCCACCGCCGTCGCGCGCATCGGCTTAGGCGACGTGCAGCAATATCATCCCGCCAACCTTTCCATCAACACATCATTATTTTGGTTTTCCGTCGTCATCGGCCCGATACTGGGCGCAACCGCCGTCTTTTTCCGGCGCACCGCCCAAAAATTCCCCTTTATCAAGCGCGACAACATCAAAATCATTCCCTTGGCCGTCTGTATGTTTGCGCTCGTCGGCGCGGTTGCCGTTTGGTTTCCCGAAGTTTTGGGCAACGGCAAAGCAGGCAATCAACTGACCTTTGGCGGCTTGACCGGTTGGCAATACAGCCTTGAGTTGACCGCCGTCAAATGGGCGGTCGTTTTGATGGCGCTGGCGGCAGGCGCATACGGCGGACTGATTACGCCGTCGATGATGCTCGGCAGCACCATTTCTTTTGCAGCCGCAGCCGCGTGGAACAGCGTCTTCCTCGAAATGCCGTCTGAAAGCGCGGCAGTCGTCGGAGCGGCGGTGTTTCTCGGCGTATCGCTCAAAATGCCGCTGACCGCCATTGTGTTCGTATTGGAACTGACCTACGCGCCGCTGTCCCTGCTGCTGCCTTTGTGCATTGGCATGGCGGGGGCATTGGGAACATCGGGAAAAATGGGCTTCAAATGAATGCCGACAAATGCCGTCTGAACGGTTTTCAGACGGCATTTCTTTGTAAATTGTCAACAATATCTGCAAAAACCTACTGCCAAAAAACTGAAAATAGCGGATAATACCGCCCCGAAAAAGTTCCCCTTTCCCCATCCAACTGTCAGAAAAGGAAGCCCCAATGTCCGTCATCAAACGCGCCCTGATCAGCCTGTCCGACAAGACAGGCGCAGTCGAATTTGCCCAAACCCTGACCAAGCTCGGTGTTGAAATCCTTTCTACCGGCGGTACAGCAAAGCTCTTGGCTGATGCAGGCGTTCCCGTTATCGAAGTCGCCGACTACACCGGTTTTCCCGAAATGCTCGACGGCCGCGTGAAAACCCTGCATCCGAAAATCCACGGCGGTATTCTCGGCCGTCGCGATTTGGACGAACACGTTGCCAAGATGGAAGAACACGGCATCGGCAACATCGACCTTGTGTGCGTCAACCTCTACCCCTTCGCCGCCACCATCGCTAAGCCCGGCTGCACGCTGGAAGACGCGATTGAAAACATCGACATCGGCGGCCCGACCATGGTGCGCTCTGCCGCGAAAAACTGGAAACACGTCGCCATCGTTACCGACACAGCCGATTTCCCGGCCATCGCCGCCGAACTCGAAGCCAACAACGGCGCATTGAGCGACAAAACCCGCTTCAACCTCTCACGCAAAGCATTCAGCCATACCGCCCAATACGACGGCATGATTTCCAACTACCTGACCTCGCTTTCAGACGACGTCTTGAGCGGCCAGCCCCAAATCGGCGAATTCCCAAGCCAGTTCAACCAAAGCTGGATTAAAGTGCAAGACATGCGCTACGGCGAGAATCCGCACCAACGCGCCGCGTTCTACCGCGATATTTACCCTGCCGCAGGCAGCCTTTCCGCCTACAAACAGCTCCAAGGCAAAGAATTGTCCTACAACAACATTGCCGATGCCGATGCCGCGTGGGAAGCCGTCAAATCCTTCGACGCGCCCGCCTGCGTGATCGTGAAACACGCCAATCCGTGCGGCGTCGCCGTTGCAGCCGATACCTTGACCGCCTACAAACTCGCCTACGCCACCGACACCACCAGCGCGTTCGGCGGCATCATCGCCTTCAACCGCGAAGTGGACGGCGAAACCGTGAAACAGATTACCGACAACCAGTTTATGGAAGTCTTGATGGCGCCGAAGTTCACCGCCGAAGCCCTCGAAATCGCCACCGCCAAGAAAAACGTGCGCGTATTGGAAGTGCCGCTCGAAGCAGGCGCGAACCGCTTTGAACTCAAACGCGTCGGCGGCGGACTGTTGGTACAAACACCCGACATCCACCGCATCAGCCGCGCCGATTTGAAAGTCGTTTCCAAACGCCAACCGACCGAGCAGGAATGGAACGATTTGCTGTTTGTCTGGAACGTCGCAAAATACGTCAAATCCAACGCCATCGTCTTCGGCAAAGGCGGCCAAACCTACGGCATCGGCGCAGGCCAAATGAGCCGCGTGGACAGCACCCGCATCGCCGCCCGCAAAGCGCAGGACGCAGGCTTAGACTTAAACGGCGCATGTGCCGCTTCCGATGCCTTCTTCCCATTCCGCGACGGCGTAGATGTCATTGCCGAGCAGGGCATCAAAGCCATCATCCATCCCGCAGGCTCCATGCGCGACCAAGAAGTCTTCGACGCAGCGGACGAACACGGCATCGCCATGGTCGTAACCGGCGTGCGCCACTTCCGCCATTAATGCAGATAAACAAGGCAATGCCGTCTGAAATCCGAAAACACGGGTTTCAGACGGCATTTTGTTTGATGTTCCGAACAGACAATCCGCCTGAAACAAAATGTGCGGCGGCATTTCGAACTTCCGTAAACGGCAAAACACCCGATACGTTCGGACGGTTTATGTTTCAGACGGCATCGGTTTCCCTACAAACCGAACACCGCCGTATCGCCGCAACCTTGGCGCACCAGTTCCGTACCGTCGGTCATGTCGATGACGGTAGTCGGATCGGTTCCGCACCAGCCGCCGTCAATCACCAAATCGACGGCGTGTTCCAAACGGTCGCGGATTTCATAAGGGTCGGTCAGCGGCTCGCCGTCTTCGGGCAGCATCAGGGTGCAGCTTAAAAGCGGCCCGCCCAATTCCCCCAGCAGGGCTTGTGCAACGGCATTATCGGGAATACGCAGCCCGATGGTTTTGCGTTTCGGGTGCAGGGTGCGCGCCGGCACATCCTTCGTCGCCTGTAAAATAAAAGTATAAGGCCCGGGTGTAGCGGCTTTAAGCTGACGAAACTGTACGTTGTCGACTTTGGCATATGTACCCAACTCGCTCAAATCGGCACAGACCAGTGTCAAATGGTGTTTCTGATCGATTTTGCGGATGGAGAGTATGCGTTCCATCGCCGCCTTATCGCCGAGTTTGCAGCCCAAGGCGTAACACGAATCAGTCGGATAAACCACCACGCCGCCTTTATTGACGATTTCGACCGCCTGCTTGATGAGGCGTTCTTGGGGGTTGTCGGGATGAACAGCGAAAAATTGTGCCATAGTTTGTGTCCTTATCGTCATGTTTTCCGTTGGGTACTGATTCCAAAGGTCAATCTAAATTTATTTTTGTTGGAACCAATGAAAATGGTAGTATTACCACGATACATACAAAATCAGGAAAAGACTTTTGGAGAACTTTGAATAACAATCCAAAAAACAAAACAATTTATCCAAAGGCAAGATAAAATGTTATATAAATGTAAAATCAAAAAGTTAGATAACACCATTGAAGAGGCAGTATTGATTGAAATAAATGGTTATGAACTACATTGTTTTATATCATACTGCCCATTCAAAATATTTGAAAATCAATTTTATGAAGTGGAATTATCCTATGAAATCTTTAATGATTACATACTGGATAAATCAACTTCAAATATTGGATTTAGAAAAATAGATGATAGTTTCAAGTATGAAATAACGGCAGAATTAAAAAATAATCATCTAACCCTACAAAATATACAATTTGAAGAAGATGAGTATTTAATAAACTACTCTTATCTTGATAATTGTTTGGTTACATTAACGGTTGATAGAATAAGTGTTTTATTTATTAGAGAAATTCAGGCAACCTGAAACCTGTTGTGGATACCGTTGGCAGTTTATTGTACGCCCAAAATCCAAACAAAATGCCGTCTGAAAATTTCAGACGGCATTTGATGCTTCCAACCATCAGCCCAAATACCAGAATTTCAATGCCCACAATACGGCAACAATCCATACCATAGGCGGCACGTCTTTGGTGCGGCGGCACAAAAGTTTGACCACGGCATAGCTGATGAAGCCGAAGGCGATGCCGTCTGCAATCGAATAGGTAAACGGCATGAAGACAATGGTCAGGAATGCAGGCGCGGCTTCAGTCATATCGTCCCAATCGATGTCCCTCGCGCTGCGGAGCATCTGCGTGCCGACGTAAAGCAGGGCGGGCGCGGTAGCAAAAGCGGGAACACTTTTCGCCAATGGGGAGAACATCAGACACGCCAGCATCAATACGCCGACGGTAACCGCCGTCAGACCGGTCCGTCCGCCTGCCGATACGCCCGCCGCGCTTTCCACATAAGGCGTGGTTGAAGAAGTACCCAAAGCCGCACCCGCCACAATGGCGGTAGAGTCTGCAAGCAGTGCGCGTTTCAGGCGGGGCAGCTTACCGTCCACCAGCAGTCCGGCACGGTGGGATATGCCGACCAGCGTTCCGGTACTGTCAAACAGATCGACCAAGAAGAAGACGAAAATCACACTGACCATGCTGACGGTAAACAGGCCTTTAAAATCCATCTGCATAAAGGTCGGCGCAATGCTCGGCACTTCGCCGACCACGCCGTGAAACTCGTTCAAACCCATCAGGCTGGCAATGACGGTAATCGTCAGAATGGTGATGATGATTGCGCCTTGAACGCGGAAATGCCCCAATACGACCACCATAGCAAAACCGAACAACGCCAACAGTGCGCTGGGCTGATGAATATCGCCCAAACCGACCAAGGTTGCCGGATTTGCCACGATAATGCCTGCGCCTTTCAGGGAAATCAGTGCCAAGAACAAACCGATACCGGCAGCAATCGACATTTTCAAACCCATAGGCAGTGCGTTGACCAGCATTTCCCTGACTTTAAAAAAGCTGAACAGGATGAAAATCAGACCGGAGATGAACACCGCCCCCAAAGCCACCTGCCAAGGCACACCCATGCCTTTAACCACAGCGAAAGTGAAATAGGCATTCAGCCCCATTCCCGGTGCGAGTGCAATCGGATAGTTGCCGACAAAACCCATAACAAAACAGCCGATGGCAGACGCGATACAGGTGGCGACGAATACCGCCCCCATATCCATGCCGGTCTCGCCCAAAATCAACGGATTGACGATAACGATGTAGCACATCGTCAAAAAAGTTGTCAAACCCGCCATCAATTCGGTACGGACCGTTGTACCGTTTGCCCGAAGATTGAAAATCCTGTCCAACAGTGTTTGTTTTGAAGTGTCCATATCTGAAAGTCTGTATCAAGTGGAAAAATCTGAATCCGCCGACCGCAAACCGTACGGAATTGCAACATCTTGAAAAACATACCTCCCAAACCGGACAAACCGGTTCGGGAGGCAATGGGTTTACGGCACACGGAGCATTATTTGTCTGAATTGTACTGACGGCGCAAAATCGCAGGGATTTCAAAGTCGTCAAGTACGGACTGATTGTCGAAATCCGCTGCTGTCAGATTCATGGTGCGGATACCGCGATTGGTGCGGATCATACCTTCGACATTGTGGCTTTGCTCCTGCTTGGACGGGGCAACCGGTTCTACCTCCCTTGCCGGAGCAGGATCGACCGCGCCTTTTTCTTTCAGACCGGTAGCGATAATGGTAATCCGGATGGCATCTTCGCTCATGGTCTCGTCTTCAGCAGCACCGAATTTGCATTCCAAATCGGGATGCGCGCTTTGGTTGACGATTTTCATGACTTCAGACAACTCGGACATTTTCAGGCAACCCGGAGCAGTCGTAATATTGACCAGCACACCGCGCGCACCATCCAAAGTTACATCGTCCAGCAGCGGACTGGAAATGGCCTGGTCGGTCGCCATACGCGCACGGTCGATACCTTGGGCATAACCCGAACCCATCATAGCGATACCGCGATTGCTCATCACGGTTTTCACGTCGGCAAAGTCGAGGTTGATGATTTCGCTCGGACAGGTAACGACTTCGGAAATGCCGGCAACCGCATCGCGCAATACATTGTCGGCGGCGCGGAAGGCTTCACGCATTGTTACGTCTTCACCCAATGCGGTCATCAGTTTGTCGTTCGGGATGATGATCAGCGAATCGACGTGTTCTTTCAACTGTTCCAACCCTGCTTGTGCCACATGGACGCGTTTGCCTTCATAAGAAAACGGACGGGTAACTACGGCAACGGTCAGAATGCCCAAAGACTTGGCAATCTCAGCAACAACCGGCGCGGAACCGGTGCCGGTACCGCCGCCCATACCGGTCGTGATAAACAGCATATTCGCACCGCGAATGGCTTCTTCAATGGCCTCCCGGTCTTCCTGGGCTGCCGCACGGCCGATATCGGGATTCGCGCCCGCACCCAAACCTCGTGTCAGATTCGTACCCAATTGGATTCTCTTCGCCGCATGGTTTTTTGCCAGAGACTGCGCATCCGTATTGGCACTGATAAACTCCACACCGCGCACATTGTTGGCAACCATGTTGTTGATTGCATTGCAACCGCCGCCGCCCAAGCCGATTACTTTAATTACCGCAGGGCTGACTGCCGATTCTGCCACGTCGTAAACAAATTCCATTCAAAAACTCCTGCTCGCCCCGTTCAGAGGACGGTTTAAATAAATTATTATTTATTATATAAGAAGTATCTTGCTGCTGGCAAAATACTTCTCACCTGTCAAACGGCAATCCACCTGTTCAGAGGTTGTTTTCAATCCACCGCTTCAATCTTGCCAACAAACCGCCGCCCTCTTCCCTCTCTTGCACTGCACCGTTTTCCGGCTGCGGCAAGTTTCCTTCCAGCTTGCGTGCTGCATGAAGCAGCCCGATAGCGGTAGAAAAACGCGGTGTGCGGACACGGTCGGACAAACCGCCCATTTCTTGGGGCGCACCGGTGCGTACAGGCAGATCGAAGATTTTTTCGGCAAATTCCACAATCCCGGTCATCATGGACACACCGCCGGTCAGAACGATACCCGCATTCAGCACTTCCTTGGGGAAACCCGATTTTTGCAGCTCGCCCAGCACTACGCCAAAAATCTCCTGAATGCGTGCGCTGATGATTGCTGTCAAAACCTTACTGGAAACCTGACGCGATGTCCGGTCACCCACGCCCGGAACTTCAATCATCTCACCCAAGCCTTCCGTATCGCATGATGCCACGCCATAATGGATTTTAATGTACTCGGCGGCATCGAGAGGTGTTCTCAACGATTTGGACAAATCTTTGGTAATCAGATTACCACCGGCCGGAATGACGGACGTATGGCGGATGGCGCCGTTCATATAAACGGCAATATCGGTCGTTCCGCCACCAATGTCGATGACGCATACGCCGAGGTCTTTTTCATCTTCAGTCAGCACCGCCTGCCCACTTGCCAACGGCTGAAGCATGATTTGATCGCTTTTCAAGCCGCACCGCTCGATACATTTTTGGACATTCTGCACTGCCGTACTTGCACCGGTAATGATGTGCACCCGCGTATCCAGACGCACACCGCTCATACCGATGGGCTCCCTCACGCCAAGTTGGGTGTCGATAATGTAATCTTGAACCACGGCATCGAGAATTTTTTGATCGGGCGGGATATTGATTGCCTTTGCCGTTTCAATGGCGCGGTCGATGTCTGCCTGCGTTACTTCCCCGTCTTTGATTTTAACCACACCTTGCGAATTGAGGCTGCGGATGTGGTTGCCTGCGATACCTGTGGTAACGTGGGTAATTTTGGTATCCGCCATCAGCTCGGCATCATTGACCGCCTGCCTGATGGCTTGGACGGTGGCATCGATATTGGTTACCATGCCCGCGCGCAAGCCCCGTGAAGGAGCCTGCCCCAAACCGACGATGTTGATTTTGTCGTCATCTTGAACTTCCCCGATCAGTGCGAGGACTTTAGACGTACCGATATCCAGTACGCTGATATATCTTTTCTGCTGTTCCATTGTTCGTCTGCTCTTAAAACTGATTGAAATTTGCGTCGCACCGTTTCAGACGGCACGGCCGTAATCTGTCCGATACCTGTCCCCACTATTCTTCGGTTTCTTTTTCGGGTAAACCGTCGGAAGCATAGCGGACTGAAAATCCGTCCTTATACCTCATATCCACATAGGATAACCGATTTTTATTTTTACGCAACAGATGTTGCCACGCTTCGGTAAAAAGCCGGAGGCGTTTCATCTCGTTTTCCCGTCCGAGCCTGACAGTGATGCCGTTGTCTAAAACGACAACCCACGCCGAACGCGCCGTATAGGTCATCTCTTTGATGCCCAAACCCTGTTTTGCCAAAACAATCGAAAATTCGTCATAACGGCGGAGCATTTCGGCAGACGTTCCCTCACCGCCTCTGAATACCGGCATTCCGGGCCTGTCCAAACGGGCTTCAAAAACATTGCCTTCGCTGTCCACCAGTGCACGGTCGCCCCAACGTGCAACCGGCTTGCGCTCGGTCAGGACGATTTCAACCGTATCGGGAAAACGGCGGCGCACCATGACCGACGCAATCCACGGATACCGGCGGTAGGCTTCCTGTACACCATTGATGTCCGTCCTCAAAATATTCCCATGGATGTATTCTTTCGCCAAACTGCCCAATGCCTTCTTATCGGAATAAACCAGGTTGCCCTTCAGCGACACCTGCTTGACGGGCAGATGATTCGAATTGTAAAACCAAACCAGCCCGGACGCGGCAAGCAGCATCGCCATCATGACAAGCAGCCAGCGCGTCAGCCGTTCCATCGCTTCGGCATTATCCCACATGTGCGGTCTTCAAAATTTCAATACATAAATCGGCAAAACCCACGCCCGTAACGGCAGCGGATTTCGGTACTAAACTATGGCCGGTCATACCGGGCAGGGTGTTGATTTCCAACAGATAGAGTTTGCCGTCGGTATCTTTGAGGAAATCGACGCGCACGCAGCCTTCCGCACCGATTGCCTGTGCGCCGCGAACCGCCAGTTCGCGCATCAGGCTTTCTTCGGCTTCGGTCAGATCTTCCGAAGGACATTGATAAACAGTGTCGTCTCGGTTGTACTTGGCTTCGTAGTCATAAAACTCGGTTGCTGGAATGATGTGTATGCCGGGCAGGCCTTTGCCGTTCAAGACGGGGCAGGAATATTCGCCGCCGCCGATGAATCGCTCGGCGATGATTTCGCCCTGAAGGTGTTTCAATTCTTCGTAAACGCTTTTCAGACGACCTTTTTCTTTGACTTTTACCACGCCTACGCTGCTGCCTTCGGCTGCCGGTTTAACAAACATGGGCAGGCCCAATTTTTCTTCGACGGCATCGAAATCGGTATCGTCGTATAGGACGGCAAACTCGGGGACTGGCAGTCCCAATGCCTGCCAAATCAGTTTGCAGCGGTATTTGTCCATGCCGATGGCGGAAGCGGCAACACCACTGCCGGTATAAGGAATGCCCAACAGTTCCAACGCGCCCTGAACAGCCCCGTCTTCGCCGTAAGTACCGTGAAGGATGTTGAATGCCGTCTGAAAGCCCCGCTCCTTCAGTTCGGATAACGGCGTTTCTTTAGGATCGAAGGCGTATGCGTCTATGCCTTTGCTTTTTAAGGCGTTCAAAATGGTGGTACCGCTGTCCAGCGAGATTTCTCGTTCGCTGGAAAAACCGCCCATCAATACGGCCACTTTGCCAAAATTCTGCATTGTTTTTGTTCTTTCCTGATTGCTTTATGCTTGTTGTCAGAGGTCGTCTGAAACCTGATTTGCGGTTTCAGACGACCTTTATATGATGTTCCGTCTGTCAGGCGGGTGTGCCTCAAATCTGTTTCGACAATTCCAGCAGCGCGGCGGGGACGCGGTTGATGCTGCCTGCACCCATGTTCAATACGATGTCGCCGTCCTGCAAAACGTTCAACAGCATTTCGGGCAGGTCGGCAACGTTTTCACAGTAAATCGGCTCAAGTTTGCCCAATACGCGGATGGCGCGTGCCAAAGCGCGGGAGTCGGCTGCGGCAACCGGCTCTTCACCGGCGGCATAGACTTCGGTCAGCACCAGCGCATCAACGGTATTGAGGACTTTGGTGAAGTCTTCAAACAAATCGCGCGTGCGGGTATAGCGGTGCGGTTGGAAGGCGAGCACCAGTCGTTTATCGGGATACGCGCCGCGTGCGGCGGCGAGGGTTGCCGCCATTTCGACAGGATGGTGTCCGTAATCGTCCACCAAGAGCGCGATCCCGCCGTTTGGCAACTTGATGTCGCCGTATTTTTGGAAGCGGCGGCCGACACCCTCAAAGTCAAGCAGCCCTTTTTGGATCGCTTCAACCGATGCGCCGACTTCCAGCGCCACGCCGATGGCTGCCAATGCGTTCAGCACGTTGTGTCTGCCGGGCATATTCAGCACGACTTCAAACGGCTCTTGCTCATGTCCTTTCATTTGCACATGAACGGTAAATTTCATTTGCGCGCCAACACTTTCGATGTCGGTCGCGTAAATATCGGCGGTATCGTCCAAGCCGTAAGTGGCGTAAGGTTTGCTCACTTTGGGCAGGATGGCGCGGACGTGTTCGCTGTCGATACACAAAAACGCTTTGCCGTAGAACGGCATACGGTGGATGAAGTCCACAAACGCCTGATGCAGTTTTTCGACGCTGTGCCCGTAGGTATCCATGTGGTCTTCGTCGATATTGGTGACGACGGACATAATCGGGGTCAGGTGCAGGAAAGAGGCATCGGATTCGTCGGCTTCGGCGACGATGTATTCGCCTTTGCCCAAACGGGCGTTGGTACCTGCGGCATTGAGTTTGCCGCCGATAACGAAAGTGGGGTCGAGACCTGCCGCACCGAGGATGGAAGCGGTCAGGCTGGTGGTCGTGGTTTTGCCGTGCGTGCCGGCAATGGCGATGCCGTCACGGAAGCGCATCAGTTCCGCCAGCATCAGGGCGCGCGGAATAACGGGAATTTGCTGCTCCAACGCAGCGACAACTTCGGGATTTTCTTTTTTGACGGCGGTAGAGGTAACGACGACATCCGCGCCATTGACGTGTTCTGCGGTATGACCGGGATAAACTTGAATACCCAGGCTGCTCAAATGCTCGGTAGCAGCATTTCGCGCCTGATCCGAACCGGAAACTTTAAAGCCCAAATTGTGCAAGACTTCGGCGATACCGCTCATGCCGACGCCGCCGATACCGACAAAATGGATGTTGCTTACTCGATTTTTCATCATAATGTTGCGTTCCGGTGGATTTCGATGCGTAAAGGCGTTATTTTAAAGGGCTGACCGTTTGCGCGCCATAGTTTTCTGACAAATATATAGCGGATTGAAATAAAAAACATCCATGCCGTCTGAACAGCTTTTCAGACGGCATGGTTCGGCAGTTTACGCCGCACACGCGATGGCGGCTTCCGCCACGTCGTCTGCACTGTGCGGCAGTGCCAATGTGCGGGCGTTTTCCGCCCATTTGAGGCATTTTTCGCGGTTCAGGCTGCCGAGGATTTCAGCAAGTTTTTCCGCTGTCAACTGGGCTTGCGGCAACAGCAGCCCTGCCTCCGCCTGCACCATAAAACGCGCGTTTGCGGTTTGATGGTCATCGACGGCGTAAGGATACGGCACCAGCAACGCGCCCAGCCCCGCTGCCGTCAACTCGGCAATCGTCAGCGCGCCGGCACGGCAAATCACCAAATCGGCATCGCGGTAGGCGGACACCATGTCGGTAATAAATTCCACGCATTCGGCCTTCACACCCAGTGCGTCGTAATCCGCCTGCAAACTGCCCAGCTTACCCCGACCCGATTGGTGATACATCTGCGGACGCTCATTGTCGGGCAGCAAAGCCAATGCCTGCGGAACGGTTTTGTTCAAAACGTCTGCACCCAAACTGCCGCCGACCACCAAAACTTTCAGACGGCCTTCACGCCCTTGGAAGCGTTCGGCAGGCACGGGCAGGTTGGCAATATCGGCGCGGACGGGATTGCCGACCAAACCGCCTTCATGGCTGAACGCTTTGGGGAAAGCGTACAACACCCGTTTCGCCCAGCGCGACAGGTGGCGGTTGGACAAGCCTGCCACGGCGTTTTGCTCGTGAATCACAATCGGCACGCCTAATAGCTTCGCCGCCAAACCGCCGGGGAAGGTAACGAAGCCGCCGAACCCGATGACGCACTCGACACGGTGTTTGCGGATAATCCGCTGCGCTTCGCGGACAGTTTGATACAAAGTAAACGGCAGCATCAGCTTGCGTTTGATGCCGTTGCCGCGAACGCCTTTAATCGCCAGCGTTTCAAGCGGAATATCGTATTGCGGCACGATACGCTCTTCCATCGAATCCTTACTGCCCAGCCAAATCACATGATGGCCGCGCGCGCGCAACGAATCCGCCACCGCCAGCGCGGGGAAAATGTGTCCGCCCGTTCCGCCCGCCATCAGCATAAAGGTTTTACCGCCCATGATTTACTCCACCGGGTAACCGCGCATTTTTTGGCGGTTTTCATAATCGATACGCAACAGCAGCATCATGCTGATCAGCATGAAAAAGACTGACGAACCGCCATAGGACATCAACGGCAGCGTCAGACCTTTGGTCGGCAAAGCACCGATGTTCACACCGATATTGAAGAAACTTTGGATACCGATCCAAATGCCGATACCCGAAGCGATATAGGCGTTGAAAGTCAAACCCAAATCGCGCGACTGCTTGCCGATGGAAAACGCCCGCACCACCAGCCAGCCGTAACAGAATATCAGCACGCACATGCCGAAGAAGCCGAATTCTTCGGCGATGATGGCAAAAATAAAATCGGTATGCGCTTCCGGCAGAAAGCCGCGTTTGCTCAAACTCGCACCCAAACCCATACCGAACCACTCTCCGCGCCCGATTGCCATCAGAGAGTGGGTAAGCTGGTAGCCGGCACCCTGCGGGTCTTTCCACGGGTCCAAAAATGCCACTACCCGCTGCACACGGTAGGGAGCGGCGGTAATCATCAGCACCATCCCACCCAAGACGCTGCCTACCAGGACGAAAAAATATTTCCACGGCAATCCTGCCAGAAACAGCATTCCAACGGTAATGACGGTAATGACGACAAACGAACCGAAATCCGGCTGTACCATTATCAGCACCAAACCGAACGCCACCAGCATAATCGGCAGGATGATCGCCCGGAAACGGCCGTACATTTCTAATGTTTCACGACGTGCCTGCGGATTGGTGGCGGACATAATCAGGTTTGCCGTCCCCCGCCAAATCGACTGCCAACCCAAACTTTCCATGCTGCGCAACACTTCTTCACGGCGCGTGAACAGGCTTGCCAAATAAAGGATGACCGCCAGCTTGAACAGCTCGGTCGGCTGGAAATTCAACGGACCCAAAGGTATCCAACGGGTCGCGCCATTGATTTCGCGCCCGGCAATCAATACGACTATCAGCAACAGGCCGGATAAGGCAAAAATCCACGGCACAAGCCGCCGCCATGTCCTCATCCTGCAAAGAAGCCATAAAAAACCGCTCACTATCAGGCCGGCAACGACGAACCCCGCCTGTCTGGTCAAATAGAAAAACTGATCGCCGCCTTCCTTCGATGCCAAATACACCGAAGCCGAATAAATCATCAGCAGGCTGAACGCCGTCATCAGCACCACCATCCACAAAAGCGGTGCGTCGAATTTCCTGCCGTCGCGCACAATCTGCCTGTCGAGCAGCAGAGTGTGGACACCGTCGCCCACTTTTACCAATACTTCCGAAATCTTCAAAAAAACCACCTGCCAGTCTGTTTGCACCTGCCGCAAAGGGCAAAAATTTCAGACGGCAGACAATGCCGTCCGAACATACGATACATCCCAAATCGGTATTCTAAATCTTTACTTGCCGCCCAACAATGACGGCGTTTGCGTTTCAGACGGCATCACAAAACCTTGAACGCCCCGATAAACACTTCCGAACGGTGCGCATAGCCTTTGAACATATCGAAACTCGCGCAGGCGGGGCTAAGCAGCACGATATCGCCCGCTTCGGCTTGGGCATATGCCGTCTGAACCGCTTCTTCCAAAGTGGCGCAGTCGGTCATATTCAAGCCGCAGCCGTCCAAATCGCGTCGGATTTGCGGCGCATCGACACCAATCAGGAACACGCCTTTTGCCTTGCCGGCAAGCGCATCGCGCAGGGGCGTGAAGTCCTGCCCTTTGCCCATGCCGCCCAAAATCACGAAGAGCGGATTTTGCAAACCGGCAATCGCAGCAGCGGTTGCGCCGACGTTCGTGCCTTTGCTGTCGTCGATGAACACCACGCCGTTTTTCTCGCCGATTTTTTCCACGCGGTGCGGCAGACCTTGGAAGGTTTTGACGTGTTTGAGCAATGCTTCGCGCGGCAAACCGACGGCTTCGCACAAGGCAACGGCAGCCATCACGTTGGCGGCATTGTGCAAGCCTTGCAGCGGAATATCTTGCGTGGCAATCAAATCTTCATTGCCTTGTTTTAAACATCCCGTCCCGCGTTCCAACCAAAAATCGGCTTCGTGTTCCAAGGAAAACCATTTTACCTCGCGCCCTGCCCGTTTCATCGCGCGGCAGAACGCATCGTCCGCATTCAAAACCTGCACACCGTCGCCACGGAAAATCTTATCCTTGGTATGCGCATAGTCGAGCAGGTCGTCGTAACGGTCGAGATGGTCTTCGGAAATGTTCAGCACCGTCGCCGCAGTCGGGCGCAGGCTTTCGGTGTTTTCCAATTGGAAGCTGGAAAGCTCCAACACCCACACGTCCGCCTTTTTGCCTGCGCGCTGCCATTCCGCCTCCAAAACCGGCGTGCCGATATTGCCCGCGATAACGGTATCCAGCCCGCACTTGATGCAGAGATAGCCGACCAGGCTCGTTACCGTGGTTTTGCCGTTGCTGCCGGTAATCGCAATTACCTTGTCGCCGCGGCGGTTCACAATGTCCGCCAGCAATTCGATATCACCCAACACGCGCCCGCCGTTTTGCTTGAACGCCTCGATATCCGGCTGACGCTCGCTGATGCCGGGGCTGAGCGCCAGAATATCGAAACCGTTGGAGAGCGCATCTTTCAGACGACCCGTGTAAAACACCAGCCCGTCAAACATCTTACCGATTTGCGCCACGCGCTCCGGTTTCAGCTCCGCATCATAAGCGGCAACCTCCGCGCCGTTTTTGCGCAGATAGGCAATCATGGAAATACCCGTACCGCCGAGTCCGGCGACGAGGATTTTTTTGTTTTGGAAAGTCATTTTGGTTTTGTCCTAAAACAAATCATATTGAACAGAGAGATGTCCGCCCCTGCCCAAGCCGCTTTCAGACGGCATCGCGAGCTGTTCAATAACCCGCCTTCAGGCGTTGGTCATTGTCGCAGCCGTTTTGGTCTCCGTTTTGACAAGCCTTGCCGTACCATTCTTGTGCAAGGGCGAGGTCTTGGCGCACGCCGCGTCCTTTGTAATACATTGCGCCCAAATTGTATTGGGCTTGGGCTAACCCCTGATCCGCCGCCTGCCGAAACCATCTGACCGCTTCGGCATCATCTTGGCGCACGCCGCGTCCGTTAGCATACATCACACCCAAATTATATTGGGCTTGGGCTAACCCCTGCTCCGCCGCCTGCCGATACCATCTGACCGCTTCGGCATCGTCTTGGCGCACGCCACGTCCACCGTAATACATATTGCCCAAATTGGTTTGGGCTACGGCATACCCCTGCTCCGCCGCCTGCCGAAACCATTTGACCGCCTCGACGTAATCTTGGCGCACGCCTTGTCCTTCGGCATACATCACGCCCAAATTGAATTGGGCTTGGGCATCCCCTTGTTCTGAAGCCTTGCGATACCACTGCACTGCCTGTACATAATCTTGACGAACTCCTTGTCCATTTTCATACATCACACCCAAATTGAATTGGGCTGCTGCATTTCCCTGTGCTGCCGCCTGCAAGTTTTCCCGAAAATCCGATACGTCATCCGCCCACGCCGCTTGGTTCAAGCCCAAGGCAATCAGGGCGGCGGCAAGCCATTTGACTGTCTGTTTCATGGTTTCTCTCCTGTTTCAGTATAAGGCGAGGTTTCAGCCGCCGTTAACGATAAGGCGGGGCGGATTGCCGCCGCAGGTTTATTGCGCGTTCAAATGCCGTCTGAAAGGTGTTCAGACGGCATAGGTTCAGCGGATTTTGAGGGTACTCAAGCCGATCAATACCAAGACGATGGTAATAATCCAAAAGCGGACGACGACTTGGGTTTCTTTCCAGCCTTTTTGTTCGTAATGGTGGTGGATGGGCGCCATCAGGAAGATGCGTTTTTTGGTTTTTTTGTACCAGCCGACCTGAAGCATAACGGACACGGCTTCTACGACAAATAATCCGCCCATAATGACGAGGACAAACTCTTGGCGGACGATGACGGCAACGGTACCGAGCGCGGCACCCAATGCCAGCGCGCCGACATCGCCCATAAAGACTTGCGCGGGATAGGCGTTGAACCACAAAAATCCGAGGCACGCGCCGCACATGGCGGTGCAGAATATAGCGACTTCGTTCGCACCGGCGACATAGGGAAGCTGGAGGTATTGGGAAAATTGGTAGTGTCCGCTGACGTAGGCGAAAATGGCAAGTCCGGCGGCAACGAGGACGACGGGGAAGGCGGCAAGGCCGTCCAAGCCGTCGGTGAGGTTGACGGCGTTGGATGTGCCGACGATGGTCAGGTAAGACAACACCAAAAAGCCGGCCACGCCCAGCGGCAGGGCGATTTGTTTGAAGAACGGGACAATCAAAATATTGTTGGCGGAATTGGCGGCAAGGTAAAACAATGCCAAACCGGCGATAACGGCAACGCTTGACTGCCACACCATTTTGAATTTGGCGGACACGCCGTTGGGGTCTTTATAGACGACTTTGCGCCAGTCGTCGTAAAAACCGAGTGCGCCGGTAGCAAGCAATACGCCCAAGAGAATCCAGATATACGGGTTCGCCCAGTTGCCCCACAACAGGGTGGACACGGTAATGGCAGTCAGAATCAGCGAACCGCCCATCGTCGGCGTGCCGTTTTTGACGAGGTGGGTTTGCGGGCCGTCGGTACGCACTGCCTGCCCGCATTTGAGCGCGGTCAGCCTGCGTATCGTCCACGGGCCGAACATCAGGGAAAACGCCAAGGCGGTCAACGCCGCCATGACGGCGCGGAATGTGGTGTATTGAAAAATATTCAGGCCGGTTAACCAGTTGCTGAAATGTGCGAGCCATAAAAACATGGGGCTTCCTTTTTTTGTTTTTGTCGTTACATGGGCTTGCGCCCGTTTAAGGTTTGCTTGCCGTCCGACAAGGTTTCGGACGGCTTTTGCAGATTAACGTGCAGGGACTTTCTCAATCACGCAAATCGGGTAACTCCCCGGATTTTTACCGCCGCCCAAGTCTAAACATAAATCTTCATAAAGATACGCCTGCGTCCGCATTCCGGCATAAAACGCACCGACCAGCGCGGCAATCAGCAATAAGGCTTTTAAAAAACGTCGGTTTTTCATTTTCACTTATCCTCCAATGCCTCGACCACTTCTTCCATCTGCATAAAGCGCGAACCTTTCACCAACACGGTGGCGCGTTCGGGCAAATCGTGGCTCAACACTTGAATCAACGGGTCTTTGGCGGCGAACCACAAACCGTCCGCACCAAATTTTTCCGCCGCTTCGACGCTGTTGTCGCCGACAAAATAAGCTGCTTCGATGCCTTGGTCGCGGGCGTACGCGCCGACTTCGGCGTGCATGGCGGCGGCTTCATCCTCACCCAGTTCGCCCATATCGCCCATCACAAAAATGCGCGGCGCAGGCATACGCGCCAACACGTCAATTGCTGCCCTCATGCTGTCGGGGTTAGCGTTGTAAGTATCGTCAATCAGGGTCGCACCTTTGATGCCCAACTTGACGTTCAGACGGCCTTTGATATTGCTAAAGCCTTGCAAACCTTCCGCCACATCGTTCAAACTCAAACCGGCAGCCAAAGCCAGCGCGGCGGCAGCGGCGGCATTGTGGACATTGTGGCGGCCGGGAACAGGCAGCACCACGGCTGCGCGCTCGTTGCCGCACACCAAATCAAATTCGCACGACAAAGGTTTCAGCACGATGTTTTCCGCGTGGACATCGCCGCTATCGATGCCGAAAGTGCGCGTATTCAAATTAAGCGTTGCCGTTTTGAAAACAGCCATATTGGCATCTTCTTGAGGAATCAGCGCAATGCCGTCTGAACATAAACCTTGGTAAATCTCGCTTTTCGCTTTGGCAATATCGCCCACTCCGTCGAAACCGCAACCGACATGGGCGCGCATGGCGTTGTTGACCAATGCGGCATCGGGTTTGGCGATTTGTGTTAAAACCGCCAGTTCGCCGAAATGGTTCATGCCCATTTCAATCACGGCATAGCGGTGTTTTTCGTTTAATTTCAACAAAGTCAGCGGCAATCCGATATGGTTGTTGAAATTGCCTGCCGTCGCCAAAACGGCATCATCGCCGAAACGGCGGCGCAATACCGCAGCCAGCATCTCCTTCACCGTCGTCTTGCCGCCTGAACCGGTAATGCCGAACACAAACGGGTTCACATTTTCACGCCACACCTTCGCCAGCGTTTGCAACGCGGCAAGCGTGTCATCGACTTTCAACGCGCCATCCATTGCAACGCAGTCTTCGCGCGAAACCACAACCGCCGCCGCACCAGCAGCCAATACGTCTTCAACAAAATCATGCGCATCAAACCGCCCGCCCGCCAATGCGAAAAACACATCGCCCGCGCGGATGTCGCGGCTGTCGGTTACGATGCGCGACACGGATTTGTTTTCAGACGGCATTGCAAGGTTGAGGGCTTGGCAGATGAAATTTAGATCCAGTGGTTTCATGGTTTCTTCCGTTTGTTTTTTCAGATGGTTTTAATTAAGACCGTCTGAACATTTGTGATATGGTCTATCCGCGCTCTGCCAATACTTTTTCTGCGATTTCAAAATCGGAGAAATGGTGCTTCACGCCTTGTACATCCTGATAGTTTTCATGCCCTTTACCGGCAATCAGAATGATGTCGTTCGCGGCAGCCTGCTCAACCGCATAACGGATGGCAACGGCACGATCAACTTCGACGCGTTCAGGATTAGGGACGGCAGGCAAAATATCGTTGATGATGTCTTGTGGATTTTCCAAACGCGGGTTGTCGCTGGTTACAACAACTTTATCCGCGCCCTGTACGGCTGCTGCGCCCATCAATGGGCGTTTGCCACGGTCGCGGTTGCCGCCGCAGCCGAATACGCACCACAAAGCCGCGCCCTGCGGTTTGATTTCCTGCAAAGTGGCGAGTGCTTTTTCCAATGCGTCAGGTGTATGGGCGTAATCGACGATGACCAAGGGCTTGCCGCTGTTCATAATGCAGTCCATGCGGCCTGAGGCGGGACGGATTTTTGCCAGCACATCCAATACCTTATCAAGCGGATAACCGTTGGCACACAGCAAGGCGATGCAGGCGGCGAGGTTTTGCGCGTTGAACCGTCCGAGCAGGCGGGTGCGGCATTTCCCTTCGCCCCAAGGGGTTTGAAATACGGCTGCTATGCCGTCTGAAGAGGCGGTGAAGTCGGTAATGCGGATGTCGGCTTGCTCGCTGAAGCCGTAACTGTAAACGGCCAAATCAGGACAGTCTTTTTTCAGACGGCATACAAGTTCCGCGCCGTATCCGTCATCTACATTGATAACGGCGTGTTGCAGGCCGTGCCAGTAAAACAGGCGCGACTTGATAGCGCCGTAGGCTTCCATCGTGCCGTGATAGTCGAGGTGGTCTCGGGTGAGGTTGGTGAAGATTGCGCTGCAAAACGGCACACCGTTGACGCGCGACTGGTCAAGACCGTGGCTGGAGACTTCCATCGCGGCGGCTGTTGCGCCTTGTTGACGGAAACGGTAGAGCAGGGTTTGGACATCGACGGGGGCGGGGGTGGTGTGTGTGGTTTCTTCCAATGCGCCCCAAAAGCCGTTGCCGACCGTGCCGATGATAGTAGTTTTTTCGCCCAACAAATCGGCGGCTTGCGCCAGCCATTGTGTGATGGAGGTTTTGCCGTTGGTGCCGGTTACGCCCCAGACTTTGAGGCCGTCTGAAACGTTGTCGTACACTTGCGCCGCCAACATGCCGGCACGGTGTTTCAAATCCTTAATCCCTTGATTGGGGACTTTCCATTCGGGATTCCACGCGAATTTACCGTCGTCGTCCCAAAAAACAAAAGCCGCGCCGTTGGCAATGGCTGCGGGGATATAACTGCGGCCGTCCGTATATTCGCCCTGACAGGCAACGAAAATATCACCTTGTTTAATTTGACGGCTGTCTGAATGCAACAAACGCCCTGCTGCGTTTGCACACAGCAGAGGCGGAATGTTGGTTTCAGCTAAAGGGGTTAACTTGCTGAACATAAAATAATCTCGTTGATACTCGGATTAAGACGGTGTTTTGACGGCTGCAACATTGGTCAAAGGTTTGGTCGGGGAAACGCCCAAGATGTTCAGGCTGCCGCCCATGACTTGTTTGAAGACCGGACCTGCCACTACGCCGCCGTAGTAACCGTTTGCAGTCGGCTCGTCGATGGTTACCGCCACAATCACACGCGGATTCTTAGCAGGTGCAAAACCGATGAAAGTGGCAACGTGTTTGTTATCGACGTAACGACCGTTAACCAACTTACGCGCCGTACCGGTTTTTGCGCCGACGTCGAAACCATCTACCGCACCCGCCGTACCCGTACCGCCGGGTTCGGTTACAGAAACCATCAACTCACGCACCTGACGTGCGGTCGATGCTTTAAATATACGTTTGCCTTGCGGCGCAACCGCCTGCTTCTCAAAACTGACCGGCAACAAAACACCGTCATGTGTCAACACGGTATAGGCCCGTGCCAATTGCAGCAGGCTCAACTGCAGACCGTAACCGAAAGACATGGTCGCCTGTTCGATAGGCCGCCATTTTTGCCAATTGCGCAACGCGCCCGCACTTTCTCCCGGGAAACCGGAATGCATACGCACACCGATGCCCAACTCATGATACAAATCATACATTTCTTTCGAACTGAATCGTGCAGACAGTTTGCTTGTACCAACATTGGAAGATTTCTGCATAATACCGCGCACATCCAAAGAGGGGTAAACGTGGGTATCGCGCACGGGAGACGGTCCGATTTTATAAGGCTGCGTATTCAGCCGTTCGTTCAAATCGGTTTTGCCCGCATCCAATGCCTTCGCAATCACAAACGGTTTGATTGCCGAACCGGGTTCGATCATATCGGTTACTGCACGGTTGCGCCGCTGTTCGCTGTCTGCATGGCCGGGCCTGTTGGGATCGTAGGCGGGCGTATTGGCCAAGGCGAGGATTTCCCCCGTGCGGGCATCCAAAACCACCACCGTTCCGGCTTTTGCCTGATGGTATTCGACCGCCTTGTTCAACTCTTCATAGGCCAAGGTCTGAATCCTCTGATCGAGGGAAAGGATGATGTCTTTGCCGTTTTGCGGGGCTTTATTGCGCGGGGAGTCCAAGCTGTCCACAATATTGCCCTGCCGGTCCCGCAAAACGACTTCCGCGCCGTCTTCGCCATGCAGGCTGTCTTCAAGCGAAAGTTCCAAACCTTCCTGACCTTTGCCGTCAATATCGGTAAATCCGATGACGTGTGCAAACAGGTTGCCCATCGGGTAATGGCGTTTTAATTCTTTTTCAAATACAAAGTTTTCCAAACCCAAGGCTTTGACCTCTTCGGCAACCTTGGGATCGAGCTGCCGCTTGATCCAAATAAACGACTTGCCTTTCTGTTCGAGTTTGTTCCTCAAAACATCAACCGGCACATCGACAAGCTCGGACAGGCGTTCCAATTGGGCGGCAGACGGCATTTCCTTCATATCTTTAGGCACGGCAAACAGGGACTCCGTCGGCGCACTCAACGCCAAAACCGCACCGTTCCGATCCGAAACCGTACCGCGTGTAGCCGGCAATGTTTGAGTCCGCACAATCCGGTTGTCGCCCTGTTCTTTCAAAAATTTATACGTTACCGTCTGCAGATACAGTCCGCGGGCAATCAGACCGGCAAACAAGACCGCCATTGCCATCAGGACGAAGCTGATTCGTCCGTTACTGGTCATCGGCTTTTTGGCCTGCTCTTCTTTGGGCAGCATCCGGGGCTTATATTCGCTCTTAATCAACATTTTTACTTCTCGTTATTATTATCCTGGACGCAGGAATCCGATTCCGGCACACAGGCTGCTTCTATCTTTGATGTTCCACCATAAAGGTATTGCCTGAAACCGGCGGATGGAGGTTTTGTTTTTCTGCCGCCGCCCTGATCGCTTCGTGGTTCGCCAAACGCGCCTGTTCGAGCCTCAGTTGCGCATAGTTCTGTTCCAAGGCGATTTCCTGTTTTTTCGCCTTGTCCAAAGCTGTGAAGTTGAGCCTGTACTGGTTTTGCTGCATCACAACGGAAAAAGCGGAAACGCACACCGCAAGCAGCAGAAGGAAATTCAATTTGTTCATTGCCGTTCAGACGTTTTTCTCTGTTATTGTTCCGGTATCGGACCGGCAGTCCGCTCCGCCACACGCAAAACCGCACTTCTCGCCCTCGGATTGGCGGCAATTTCCGCCTCACCCGGCTTTAATGCCCTGCCCACGATTTTCAGAGGAGGCTCGGGCAAATCCGCTTCTCTGACCGCTGCCCAGCGCGGCAGGGGCACGTGTTGCGAATATTTTTTGACAAACTGCTTCACAATGCGGTCTTCCAACGAATGGAAAGCAATGACCGCCAAACGTCCGCCCTGTTTCAGACGACACATGACCTGCGGCAATACTGCCCCTACTTCTTCAAGCTCGCGGTTAATAAAGATGCGGACCGCCTGGAAAGTACGTGTTGCAGGATCTTGCCCCCGCTCACGAGTACGGACGTTTTGTGCCACGATCTGCGCCAGCTTGCGGGTTGTATCGATTGGACTTTCCGCCCGTTGCGCAACAATGGCGTGCGCAATCTGGCGGCTAAACCGCTCTTCACCATAATTCTTGATTACCTCGTGCAAATCCTGTTCCGACGCAACCGCTATCCACTCTGCGGCAGACATACCGCGCGTCGTATCCATACGCATATCCAAAGGGGCATCGAAACGGAAGCTGAAACCGCGGCTGCCGTCATCGATTTGCGGAGACGAAATCCCCAAATCAAACAGCGCACCGTCCACCTTGCCGATACCCAAATCATCCAATGCCGTCTGAAACGAAACAAAACCGCCATGCACGACACTGACCCGTTTGTCCGAACGCGCCAGCTCTTCTGCCACAGCAATCGCCTGCGGGTCTTTATCGAAAACAATCAACCGCCCCGCATCGCCCAAACGCGACAAAATCAGCCGGGAATGCCCTCCCCTGCCGAACGTACCGTCCACATAGACACCGTCTTCGCGCACGGCAAGCGCATCCACCGCCTCATTCAGCAAGACCGTGATATGCCGGTAACTTTCTGCTCCACTCACAATTGCAAATCCGTCTGACTCAACTGGAAGGCAAGTTCGTCAGGATCGTCATCCAAAGCCTGAACCATCTCAGCCTCCCACTGCTCGCGACCCCAGAGCTCCAAACGGTTGGCACGACCGACCAAAACGACTTCACGGTCGAAATCCACCCTTTTCCTCAGTCCGGCAGGAACCAGCACCCGACCGGCGCTGTCCCATTCCAAAATTTCCGCGTTATGCAGCAAAAGATTTTGAAACCGCCGCAAAACAGGGTTATCCGCCACTTTTAAGTTTAAAAGTTGCGCCGCAACCTTTTCCCACTCCGCAACAGGGTACATCAACAGCTTATGTTTCGACTCGAGCGTTACCACTACGGCAGGCGTATAGAGGCGCGACAGAATGTCGCGGAATTTGGCAGGAACAGCCAACCGCCCCTTACTGTCGATGCTTAATTCGTGTGCGCCGCCGAACATGACATGTCCCAAGCCGAAATCAAAATCACAAGGGTAAAAGAGACACTTTGCCCCACAATTCCCCACCAATCGACACTATAAGAAATTTTAAACACTCGGTCAAATACGGACGGAAAATTTCATTAATATATCAAGTTTTTTAAATTCCTTTAAAAACAACAAAATAGAAAAATCCAATTGCAGGCAGCCAACCGCAAGGCATAGTAATAAAGGTAAATAATTACCATATATGCTATTTATTTTAAATAAAAAGCAATATATAGCATTAAAATAAAGCCATGACAGCATCTATACCAACGTGTAATATGTCGGGAAATCCAATAAATTTACACAAGATAACATTTATCATGCCCCTCCCCCTCCCCTCCCCCGAAGCACGGCAATCCTCGCTCAAGCTGCAAACCCTCATTGCCGAAGAAATCGGCAAACACGGCAATTGGATTCCATTTTCACGTTTTATGGAATTGGTTTTATACGCTCCGCAATACGGCTACTACACCGGCGGCAGCCATAAAATCGGCAATAACGGGGATTTTATTACCGCACCGACCCTCACTCCTCTGTTTGCACAGACACTGGCACGCCAACTTCAAGAACTCCTACCCCAAACGGCAGGCAATATCTATGAATTCGGCGCGGGAACCGGACAGCTTGCCGCCGATCTGTTGGGCAGCATTTCAGACGGCATCGACTGTTACTATATTATTGAAATATCGCCGGAGCTGGCCGCGCGTCAGAAAAACCTGATTCAGACCCGCGCACCGGAAGCATCTCAAAAAGTTGTCCACTTGACCGCACTTCCCGAAGCGTTTGACGGAATCGTCATCGGCAACGAAGTGCTCGATGCCATGCCTGTCGAAATCGTCCGTAAAAATGAAGGCGGATTATTCGAGCACATCGGCGTTTGCACGGATAACGGCCGTTTCGCCTATTCTGCAAGACCCTTGCACGACCCGTCGCTTTCCGCCTCTGCTTCCCTTTATTTCCCTCAAACGGATTCCCCCTACACCAGCGAACTGCACCCGCAACAATATGCCTTTATCCGCACCCTTGCCTCAAGGCTTGAACGCGGAGGTATGATATTCATCGACTACGGTTTTGATGCGGCGCAGTATTACCATCCCCAACGCAGTCAAGGCACATTGATCGGACACTACCGGCATCACGTTATCCACAATCCTTTCGACTTCATCGGGTTGGCCGACCTGACCGCCCACGTCAACTTTACCGACATCGCCCAAGCCGGTACGGATGCAGGACTGGATTTGACAGGCTATCTGCCCCAGTCCCATTTTCTGCTGAATCTGGGTATAACCGAACTGTTGGCACAAGTGGGAAAAACAGACTCTCCCACCTACATCCGTGAAGCTGCTGCCGTTCAGAAACTGATTGACCAGCACGAAATGGGCGAACTGTTTAAAGTCATCGCATTCGGAAAAAATATCGGCACTGATTGGACAGGATTTTGTTTCGGCGACATCTGCCACAAACTCTAACCCTTATGCCGTCTGAATCTGCTTCAGACGGCATAAACTTTTTAACATTTAAAAACAGGAAACTAATTCAAAATTAAAAAATACGGCTTGTCAAAAAAACAAAAAAACATATAATAGCAACTTCACGAAACGGCGAATTAGCTCAGTCGGTTAGAGCAGAGGAATCATAATCCTTGTGTCCGGGGTTCGAGTCCCTGATTCGCCACCAGATTTTCGGGGGTATAGCTCAGTTGGTAGAGCGCTTGCATGGCATGCAAGAGGTCAGCGGTTCGATCCCGCTTACCTCCACCAGATAAAAAAGCACAGACCGTAAAAGGTATGTGCTTTTTTATTGCCTGATTGCCGGAAAACAAAGAACAAACCACTGCCTTCAAAACAGACAATCGACTTTAAACCTATTGCCCTGCCCGTCCCGATTTTATCAGTCCGCCAAACAAACCCGACCCGAATAATGTCTTCAGGCTGGGTTTATGGTTTCATTCCCAACTTATCCAGCCCGACAGCCACAATATAATGATGGCAATACCAAAAACAATACGGTAATAGGCAAACGGGATATAGTTTTTCTTGGAAACAAACCTCAGCAATGCTTTTACCGCCACCAAACCGGAAACAAAAGCGGCAATAAAGCCTATCAGAATCAAACCGACATCATGCAGGGTAAAAAATCGGTAATGTTTCAGGACATCATAAACCGTTGCTGCAACCATCATCGGAACGGCCAAGAAAAATGAAAACTCCGTTGCCGTTTTCCGCTCGATTCCCCAAAGCATCCCGCCCATAATCGTACTGCCCGAACGGGACGTACCCGGAACCAGTGCAAACACTTGGGCAACTCCGATCATCAACGCATCAATCGGACGCAATGCATCAACATCGGCAATTTTAGGCTCTGCCCGGCTTTGGCGTTTCTCCACCCACAAAATAAAAAAACCGCCCAAAACCAGCATGACCGCCACACTCAAAGGATTGAACAGATGTTCTTTAATCTGTTTGCCGAACAACAGCCCCATCACGGCGGCAGGTATAAAAGCAATGGCAAGATTGAGGACGAAGCGGTTGGCTTTCCGGTCTTTTCCCAAACCGTGCAACACATTGTTGAAACGCTGCCGGTATTCAAACACTACCGCCAAAACCGCACCGAGCTGGATGGCAATTTCAAAAACCTTGTGATTGCTGTGAAAATCAATCAGATTGCCGAACACAATCAAATGTCCGGTGCTGGAAATCGGTAAAAATTCGGTAAAACCTTCTACCAAGCCCATCATCAGGGCTTTCAGGACAATCAGAAAATCCATTGCTTGTGCTTCTTTCGGATACGGGAGTTCGGCTATTTCTGTACAGCAGGGGTCTGACGCTTGCGTTCTTCCCTGACTTTGGCAACCAATTCTTTAATCGTATGAACGCCGCCGTCAAAGCCGTTATTGAAGATGACGCGGTATTTTCCGCCGACAATAACGTTCGGCGTGCTGTCAATACCGTATTGTTCCGTCAGTTTCTGCATTTTTAATGCGGCGGCGGCAGCTTCGGGGGAATCATAGGCGCGCATCAGTTTTTTGCCGTCAAAGCCTTTTTGGGACAAAGCCCATTTTCCGGCAACCGCCCTGTTTTCCAAGCGGATTTTTTGTTCGTAAACTGCTTTAAACACAGCAGGGTTTGCCTGATATTTCAAACCTGACAAATTGACGGCGGCCGCCATTCTTGCCAGACCGAGCATTTCAGGCTGCCAGACCACGTGTTCCGTCCTTAAATAGGCATCAGACGGCAATGCCTTGCCCAGTTTCAATAACAAAGGATCGAAATGATGGCAATGTACGCAGAAATAGCCGAAAAATTCCAAAACCTCAATTTTGCCCGACTGTTCTTGAGGAATGGGTTTATCCAACACAAGATAGTCTTCCCCTTCCGTCAGGGCATATGCCTGCGCGGACAACACTGCCGACAGCAGCAGCGGCAACAGATGTTTGAGCTTCATAATTATTTGCCTTCAATCGCACGGACCAGGCTGGCAACTCCGTGTTTTTTCAACTCGTCCTGCATTTTTTTCACCGCATCGGCAGACATATTGCCGCTTTGCACGCGGTAAAGCGTTTTACTTCCTGCCTGATAGCCGACCACTTTGGAAGATATGCCCAAGATTGCCAGCTTGGCACGCTGCCCTTCCGCGCTCCGGCGGTCGGCATACGCGCCCATTTGCAGATAATGCGTTGCTTCCGCCTTGTCGGACGTTTTCATTTTCTGCACTTCTTTGGCGGCGGCACTGCGCGCTTTTTCGATGCTGCCGCTGTTGAGGATTTGTTCCGGGGTCGGTTTGGGTGCAACTTTTTCCTTCGCCGCCTTTTTCTCTTCTTTTGAAGCTTTTCTCTCTGTTTCTTTAGACGGTTTTACCGCTTGTTTTTTAACCGTTTCGGCATCTTTTTTCTGCGCTTTTTCCCTGACGGTTTGTTCACGCTCTTCCGTCAGTGCTTTCTTGCGCACTGCCTGTCCGTCCGGCTCTTCCCGTTCCGGCTCGCCCGCCTTTTCTTCAACCTCGTCGGCTTTGTCGGCAACGGGCTGCTTGTCGGCAGTTTTTTCCGCATCCGACTGCTCTGACTCTTTCGCAGCATCCGGTTCGGACAAGGCGTTTTGATCGGCCGGTTCAGGTCGGATGTCTTCCTTAGGCTGGTTTTTCGGTTTCAGGATTTCCGTTTCTGTAGGCTGCTTCGACGGAGCCGGGATTTTGAACGCATTTTGACCGCTCTGGTTCAGATAAAACAAAATACCGGCAATAATGACCGTTGCCAGTATCAAACCGAAGAAGAAACCGGACAGACCTTTTCCGGATTGGGAAAATTTGTTCATAAACATACCTTAATGTGTTTCAGACGGCATTAACGCCGTTTGCTTACGGGCGGATATTCTAACAATATCGCCATATTTGGGCAAAACCCGCCCCGATGCCCTTTTATCAAAGTTATAAAGCGCGACGGAAACCTATGGCTTTCATGACGTGGCTTCTGCCGACTTCTTCATCGCCCGCCAAATCCGCCAATGTACGTGCCACGCGCATGATGCGGTGAAAACTGCGGGCGGAAAGAGACAATTTTTCCAGCAGGCTACCCAAGGCTTCCTGCGCTTCTTTTTGAATGCGGGCTTGGGAATCGAGTTCGCTGACGCTCAAGGCGGCGTTGACTTTGCCCTGCCGTGCGTATTGTTTGTCTCGGGCGGCGATGACGCGTTCCAAAACGGACGCGCTGCTTTCGCCCACTTCCTGCTGCATCAGTTCGGCGGCGGACAGGCTGGGGACTTCGATGGTCAAATCGATGCGGTCGAGCAGCGGACCGGAAATCTTGCTGCGGTAACGCGCGACGCTTTCTGGCGTGCAGCGGCAGGGTTTGACAGGATGCCCGAGATAACCGCACGGACAAGGGTTCATGGCGGCGACAAGCTGGAATTTCGCCGGATAGACGGCTTGACGCGCCGCGCGGGAAATGTGGATTTCTCCGTTTTCCAAAGGTTCGCGCAAAACTTCCAAAACTTTGCGGTCAAACTCGGGCAGCTCGTCCAAAAACAAAACGCCGTGATGCGCCAATGAAATTTCGCCCGGACGCGGATCCGAGCCGCCGCCGACCATGGCTGCCGAACTCGCGCTGTGGTGTGGGCTGCGGAAAGGACGGTGGCTGTCAAGTTGTTGTTGGTAGTTGGGCAGGAGCGAACGCAATGCCCACACTTCGACCAATTCGTCTTCGGTCAAAGGCGGCAGGATGCCGGGCAGCCGTTGGGAAAGCATAGATTTGCCCGTTCCCGGCGGGCCCATCATCAACAGGCTGTGTCCGCCTGCGGCGGCAATTTCCAAAGCGAGGCGGGCGGTGTGCTGACCTTTCACATCGCACAAATCAGGTTGTCCTCCATGTTCAGACGGCATTTGCGGTACGGAACATTCGGTTTGCGCCAAAGGTTCGATGCCGTTGAGATGGGCTGCAACCTCACCCAAAGAGCGTGCGCCGTAAACGGTAATGCCGCGCATCACGGCGGCTTGTTCTGCGTTTTCCTGCGGCAAGACGAAGGAACGCCCCGCCTGCATACCCTGCCACGCCATCGCCAACGCGCCGCGCACGGGGCGCAACAGCCCCGACAGTGCCAATTCCCCCGCAAACTCGTATTCCGCCAGCTTTTCGGGTGCAACCTGCCCCGATGCGGCAAGGATGCCGATTGCAATCGGCAGGTCGAAACGCCCTGATTCTTTGGGCAGGTCGGCGGGGGCGAGGTTGACGGTGATTTTTTTGGCCGGGAACTCGAAACCGCTTTGGATAATGGCGGCGCGGACGCGGTCGCGGCTTTCCTTTACTTCCGTATCGGGCAGTCCGACGATGTTGAAATGCGGCAGGCCGTTGGCAAGGTGGGCTTCCACTTCGACCAACGGCGCATTCATACCGCTCAAGGCGCGGCTGTAAACCAAGGCAAGCGACATATTTCAGACGGCCTTATTCGCCGGCCGCGGTTTGCTGCCTGATTTCGGCGACGGCTTCTTCGGCAGCGGCTTCAGCCGCTTCCAATGCTGCCCGTTCGGGATTTTGCGCGGCTTCGAGTTTCGCCAGACGCGCTTCCAAAGCCGCCAGTTTGGTACGGGTTTTAATCAAAACCTGCTGCTGGATGTCAAATTCTTCGCGCGTAACCAAATCCATACGGTTGAACGCGCCGCCCAGCATCGCCTTAATATTTTTTTCCACATCTTTGGCAGGGCTGTTGGCGATGGTTTCGCTGATTTTCGAGCCGACTTCTTCAAAAAGCTGCTTGCCGAACATAATCTGTATCCTTCCTGAACATATCAAATTCAAGCGGCTATTGTATAAGGAAAAATGCCGTCTGAAAACGGGCTGCCGGCCATCTGTACAAAATGTTCCGCCACCCACTTCCGTTGCTAAACTACACTTCAAAACATAAGCAGGCGGAAAGCCGGTTTCACAACACCATCCCTTTTCAATTACAAGCAGCTACAAAATAATATGTTGTTTTAGATAGATTTTATGTTAACGACCTGCTTTTCTCCGCCTTTTTTGGACGGCAAGTGCTTTGCAAACAAAAAAATTTGGGTTATGCTGAACCAAATTATTTACAATTTCATATAGTTTCATTACATATCTTATTGTGATTGAAGATAATTTATCCGAATCCCCTTTCGGGTATCCGGATTTTCCGTTGTACTTTTATTAGAAAAACATTTCAGGCGCAAGTTGCTTGCAATTTCAAAGCCTGTAATTCTGAAGTTTTAGACGAGGAATAGCACATGAATCCCATGTACATCACTTTTGCAATCTATCTGGTTGCAGTCCTTCTCATCGGGCTTGCCGCTTATTTTTCCACGCGCAATTTCGACGATTATATTTTGGGCGGGCGCAGCCTGGGTCCGTTTGTTACCGCGATGTCGGCAGGCGCGTCCGATATGTCCGGCTGGCTTTTGATGGGTCTGCCGGGCGCGATTTACCTGAGCGGTTTGAACGAAGCCTGGATTGCCATCGGCCTCTTGTTCGGCGCGTATTTCAACTGGCTCTTGGTGGCGGGCCGCCTGCGCGTGCATACCGAATATGCCAACAATGCGCTGACGCTGCCGGATTATTTCTTCCACCGCTTCGGCGCGGGCGGACACTTGATGAAAGTGGTTTCCGCGCTGATTATCCTGTTTTTCTTTACGATTTATTGCGCTTCGGGCATTGTGGCGGGCGCAACCCTGTTCCAAAGCCTGTTTGAAGGTATGACTTACAATCAGGCAATGTGGCTGGGCGCGGGCGCGACCATCGCCTATACCTTCTTGGGCGGCTTCTTGGCGGTAAGCTGGACGGATACGTTGCAGGCTTCTTTGATGATTTTCGCCCTGATTTTAACGCCGGTGATGGTCTATTTGGGCTTGGGCGGCGCGGAACAAATGTCTGCCGCGATTCAAAGCGTCGCCGCAGGCACGGGCAAAGAATACGGCAGCCTGTTTGCCGGTACGACCGTCATCGGCATCATTTCTACCGCCGCATGGGGCTTGGGCTATTTCGGACAGCCGCACATTTTGGCGCGCTTTATGGCCGCCGAAAGCGCGAAATCGCTGGTATCCGCACGCCGCATCGGCATGACTTGGATGGCGTTGTGCCTTGCGGGCGCGGTAGCGGTCGGTTATTTCGGCATTGCGTATTTCGGTGCAAACCCCGACAAAGTTTCTTCTATGAGCGGCAACCACGAACGCATCTTCATCGCGCTTTCCACCCTGCTGTTCAACCCTTGGATCGCCGGCATTATTTTGAGCGCGATTTTGGCGGCGGTGATGTCCACCCTGTCCTGCCAGCTTTTGGTTTGCTCCAGCGCGATTACCGAAGACTTCTACAAAGGCTTTTTGCGTAAAAACGCGCAACAGTCGGAACTGGTATGGGTCGGCCGCCTGATGGTCTTGGCGATTGCCGTGATTTCCATCCTGATTGCTTCCGATCCGAACAGCAAAGTATTGGGACTGGTTTCCTACGCGTGGGCAGGTTTCGGTGCGGCGTTCGGTCCGATTGTGATTCTGTCCGTATTGTGGAAACGCATCACTGCCTACGGCGCGTTGTCGGGTATGGTTGCAGGTGCCTTAACCGTAGTCGTATGGGCGGAATGGGTAAAAAAACCGGCTCAAGCGGCAGGAGAAAGCGGCTTGTTGACGATGTACGAAATCGTGCCGGGCTTTATTGTTTGCTTGATCGTTGCCGTATTGGTTTCCCTGTTCAACAAAGAACCTTCGCGCGAAATCCAAGAACGCTTTGAAAAAGCCGACGCAGATTACCGCGCCGCCCGATAAACCCCTTTCAGACGGCACGGCATCCCGGTTCGTGCCGTCTGAACCCGTTTCCGGGTCAAACACAAATAAACCTTGCCTGCATACAGGTCTTATTTGTGTTTTACCCGTTTCATTTTCAAAGAAACGGAAGCACCTACCCTGCCCGCATTTGAAGCCTTGTATTTCATCTGTGGATTTATTACGATATTACCGTATTCAGGCCGCACCGATGCCGTCTGAACCCCCCCGAAAAACTTTGGAGAATCCAAAAAATGTTTCATTTTGCATTTCCGGCACAAACTGCCCTGCGCCAAGCGATAACCGATGCCTACCGCCGTAATGAAATCGAAGCCGTACAGGATATGTTGCAACGTGCACAGATGAGCGACGAAGAGCGCAACGCCGCCTCCGAACTTGCCCGCCGTTTGGTTACCCAAGTCCGTGCCAGCCGCACCAAAGCCAGCGGCGTCGATGCACTGATGCACGAATTTTCACTCTCCAGCGACGAAGGCATCGCACTCATGTGCCTGGCGGAAGCTCTTTTGCGTATTCCTGACAACGCCACCCGCGACCGTCTGATTGCCGATAAAATCTCCGAAGGTAACTGGAAGAGCCATCTGAACAACAGCCCTTCCCTCTTCGTCAACGCCGCCGCCTGGGGCCTGCTGATTACCGGCAAACTGACCGCCACAAACGACAAACAAATGAGTTCCGCACTCAGCCGCCTGATCAGCAAAGGCGGCGCACCGCTCATCCGCCAAGGCGTAAATTACGCCATGCGGCTTCTGGGCAAACAGTTCGTCACCGGACAGACCATTGAAGAAGCCCTGCAAAACGGCAAAGAACGCGAAAAAATGGGCTACCGCTTCTCTTTCGATATGTTGGGCGAAGCCGCCTACACCCAAGCCGATGCCGACCGCTACTACCGCGACTATGTCGAAGCCATCCACGCCATCGGCAAAGATGCGGCAGGCCAAGGCGTTTACGAAGGCAACGGTATTTCCGTCAAACTCTCCGCCATCCACCCTCGCTACTCGCGCGCCCAACACGAACGCGTGATGAGTGAACTCTTACCCCGCCTGAAAGAATTGTTCCTTTTGGGTAAAAAATACGATATCGGTATCAACATCGATGCCGAAGAAGCCAACCGCTTAGAGCTGTCTTTGGATTTGATGGAGGCACTCGTTTCCGATCCCGATTTGGCTGGCTACAAAGGTATCGGTTTCGTTGTTCAAGCCTACCAAAAACGTTGTCCGTTCGTTATCGACTACCTGATCGACCTTGCCCGCCGCAACAACCAAAAACTGATGATCCGTTTGGTCAAAGGCGCATACTGGGACAGCGAAATCAAATGGGCGCAAGTGGACGGACTGGACGGCTATCCGACCTACACCCGCAAAGTCCACACCGACATCTCCTACCTCGCCTGCGCGCGCAAACTGCTTTCCGCGCAAGATGCCGTGTTCCCGCAATTCGCCACCCACAACGCCTACACCTTGGGCGCAATCTACCAAATGGGCAAAGGCAAAGACTTTGAACACCAATGCCTGCACGGTATGGGCGAAACCTTGTACGACCAAGTCGTCGGCCCGCAAAACTTAGGCCGCCGCGTGCGCGTGTACGCCCCGGTCGGTACGCACGAAACCCTGCTCGCCTACTTGGTGCGCCGCCTGTTGGAAAACGGCGCGAACTCGTCTTTCGTCAACCAAATCGTTGATGAAAACATCAGCATCGACCGCCTGATTAAAAGCCCGTTCGACACCATCGCCGAACAGGGCATCCACCTGCACAACGCCCTGCCGCTGCCGCGCGATTTGTACGGCAAATGCCGTCTGAACTCGCAAGGCGTGGACTTGAGCAACGAAAACGTATTGCAGCAGCTTCAAGAACAGATGAACAAAGCCGCCGCGCAAGACTTCCACGCCGCCTCCATCGTCAACGGCAAAGCCCGCGATGTCGGCGAAGCGCAACCGATTAAAAACCCTGCCGACCACGGCGATGTTGTCGGTACGGTCAGCTTTGCCGATGCCGCGCTTGCCCAAGAAGCGGTTGGCGCAGCCGTTGCCGCGTTCCCCGAATGGAGTGCGACACCTGCCGCCGAACGCGCCGCCTGCCTGCGCCGTTTCGCCGACCTGCTCGAACAGCACACCCCCGCGCTGATGATGCTTGCCGTGCGCGAAGCAGGCAAAACGCTGAACAACGCCATTGCCGAAGTGCGCGAAGCCGTCGATTTCTGCCGCTACTACGCAAACGAAGCCGAACACACCCTGCCTCAAGACGCAAAAGCCGTCGGCGCGATTGTCGCCATCAGCCCGTGGAACTTCCCGCTCGCCATCTTTACCGGCGAAGTCGTTTCCGCATTGTCGGCAGGCAACACCGTCATCGCCAAACCTGCCGAACAAACCAGCCTGATTGCCGGTTATGCCGTTTCCCTGATGCACGAAGCCGGCATCCCGACTTCCGCCCTGCAACTCGTCCTCGGCGCAGGCGACGTGGGTGCGGCATTGACCAACGATGCCCGCATCGGCGGCGTAATTTTCACAGGCTCGACCGAAGTGGCGCGCCTGATCAACAAAGCCCTTGCCAAACGCGGCGACAATCCCGTCCTGATTGCCGAAACCGGCGGACAAAACGCCATGATTGTCGATTCCACCGCACTTGCCGAACAAGTCTGCGCCGACGTATTGAACTCCGCCTTCGACAGCGCGGGACAACGCTGCTCCGCCCTGCGCATTTTGTGCGTCCAAGAAGACGTTGCCGACCGTATGCTCGACATGATCAAAGGCGCGATGGACGAACTCGTCGTCGGCAAACCGATTCAGCTCACCACCGATGTCGGCTCCGTCATCGATGCCGAAGCGCAGCAAAACCTGCTTGCCCACATCAACAAAATGAAAGGCGTTGCCAAGTCTTACCACGAAGTCAAAACCGCTGCCGATGTCGATTCCGAAAAATCCACGTTCGTTCGCCCCATCCTGTTTGAATTGAACAACCTCAACGAACTGCAACGCGAAGTCTTCGGCCCCGTCCTGCACGTCGTCCGCTACCGCGCCGACGAACTCGACAGCGTCATCGACCAAATCAACAGCAAAGGCTACGCCCTGACCCACGGCGTACACAGCCGCATCGAAGGCACGGTACGCCACATCCGCAGCCGCATCGAAGCCGGCAACGTTTACGTCAACCGCAACATCGTCGGCGCAGTCGTCGGCGTACAGCCCTTCGGCGGACACGGTCTGTCCGGCACAGGTCCCAAAGCAGGCGGTTCGTTCTACCTGCAAAAACTGACCCGCATCCCCGAATGGGTTGCCCCGACCCTGAGCCAAATCGGACAGGCGGACGAAGCCGCGCTCAAACGCCTCGAAGCCCTGATTCACAAACTGCCGTTCAACGCCGAAGAGAAAAAAGCCGCAGCGGCCGCTTTGGGACACGCCCGCATCCGCACCCTGCGCCGTGCCGAAACCGTCCTTACCGGCCCGACCGGCGAGCGCAACAGCATCTCATGGCACGCGCCCAAACGCGTTTGGATACACGGCGGCAGCACGGTTCAAGCCTTTGCCGCACTGACCGAACTTGCCGCCTCCGGCGTACAGGCAGTGGTCGAACCCGACAGCCCCTTGGCTTCCTACACCACCGACCTGGAAGGTCTGCTGCTGGTCAACGGCAAACCCGAAACCGTCGGCATCAGCCACGTTGCCGCCCTGTCGCCTTTGGACAGCGCGCGCAAACAGGAACTTGCCGCCCACGACGGCGCACTCATCCGCGTCCTCCCTTCGGAAAACGGACTCGACATCCTGCAAGTTTTTGAAGAAATCTCTTGCAGCGTCAACACCACAGCCGCCGGCGGCAACGCCAGCCTGATGGCGGTTGCCGACTGATTTTGCCAAAACCGCCCGGGCGCGGACCGTGAACAAATGCCGTCTGAAAACCTTTCAGACGGCATTTTTATAGTGGATTAACAAAAATCAGGACAAGGCGACGAAGCCGCAGACAGTACAAATAGTACGGAACCGATTCACTTGGTGCTTCAGCACCTTAGAAAATCGTTCTCTTTGAGCTGAGGCGAGGCAACGCCGTACCGGTTTTTGTTAATCCACTATATTTCGTCATTCGCACAACTTAACGTTGATTACCTGCACAAGCCCAAATCGCATCACCATCACGTTTTTTGCTTCGTTATTCCAACTTCTTTTATTCCATCGTTCCCACGAAAACAGAAAACCAAAATAGAAACCCAAATCCCGTCATTCCCGCGCAGGCGGGAATCCAGTCCGTTCGGTTTCAGTTGTTTCTGATAAATCTTGCAGCGTTGGGTTTTTAGATTCCCGCAACCTTTCGTCATTCCCGTGAAAACGGGAATCTAGAGCGTAGGGTTGAAGAAACTGTTTTATCCGATAAGTTTCCGTGCCGACAGGTCTGGATTCCCACCTGCGCGGGAATGACGGTTCAGTGATTGTCGAAAGGTGAGGATTCGATGGATTCGATGAAAACGGTGGAAATGTGGGATTGATGGAAATGGCGGGCTGAAGCACACCCTACGGCTCGCTGATTCCCCGACACCGATGCCGTCTGAACCTTCAGACGGCATTTTTGATGCACTTACCGTTTACAGGCGTGGGACGGGCGTAAGGAAATACCCGAACCGTCATTCCCGATAACACCGTCATCTTGAAACCCGTCATTCCCGCGCAGGCGGGAATCCAGGCCTGTCGGTGCAGAAACTTATCGGATAAAACGGTTTCTTGAGATTTTGCGTCCTGGATTCCCACTTTCGTGGGAATGACGGAATGTAGGTTCGTAGGAATGATGTGGTGCAGGTTTCCGTATGGATGGATTCGTCATTCCCGCGCAGGCGGGAATCTAGGTCTGTCGGTGCGGAAACTTATCGGGTAAAACGGTTTCTCCAACCCTGCGTCCTGGATTCCCACTTTCGTGGGAATGACGGAATGTAGGTTCGTGGGAATGACGGGATCAGGTTTCCGTGCGGACAAATGCCTGCGCGGGAATGACGGCATATTTTTGCATTTTTTAAAAAAGACTAAAAATAGAAAAAAGCCTGTCTGACGACAGGCTTTTTGTTGATACCAATCTTTGCAGATTAGAATTTGTGGCGCAGACCGACAGTGCTGGCAGTCGATACGGTTTTGTTTGCGCCTTTGCCTTCTTGTAACCAGCCGGCAGAAACCAAGGCAGAAGTGCGTTTGGAGAAGTCGTATTCCGCACCGACGATAACTTGGTCGTAACGGTTGTCGCCGTCTGCTTTAGCAACAGTGCCTTTGAAGCCGTGGGCGTAAGAAACGCGGGGCGTTACGTTGCCGAAGCGGTATGCCACGGTAGCGGCAACTTCGGTTTGAGAGTTGTGCGAATTGGAAGTATCAGCCAATTTCGCATCTTGTTGCTGTACGGCTACGGAAGCGTACAGGGCATCGTTGTCGTAACCGCCGACCAAACGGTGAACTTGCAGTTTTTCAACAGGCTGACCAACTTTTTCTGCGCTAGTGCCTTCGCCGTATCTTTGGAACAAGCCGGCGTATTGTGCGAAGAAGCCGCTGTTTTGGTAGTTCAAACCGACGTGGTAAGATTCGCCGTTTTTGCCTGAATTGTCTTTAGGCGCGTATTGCACGCTGCCGCTGAAGCCGGCAAATTCGGGAGAATCGTAGCGTACGGATGCGTAGCGGTGTTCCGGAGCGGAGATTTTGCTGACTTGCAGTACTTTTTCGGTGTTAGAACCGGAATCCCAAGCGTTGACGTTGTCGCCGGCGTCTTTCAGGACGCTGTTCAGGTGACCGGCTCGGACGGTACCGAAGCCGCCTTTCAAACCGATGAAGGATTGGCGGTTGCCCCAGCCGCTGTCAGTACCGGCGATGGAGGCTTTTTGTTCCAACTGCCAAATGGCTTTCAGTCCGTTGCCGAAATCTTCTTGACCTCTGAAGCCGATTTTTGAACCGAAGTCGGCGATTTCGCTGCCGGTTTTTACTTCAGTTACTTTGCCTTCTGCATGTTTTACAGCGCGGTAAGTTTCTACGCCGGCTTTGATGGTGCCGTACAGGGTAACATCAGCCATTGCTGCAACAGGCAGGGCAGCCAGTGTCAGGGCAATCAGGGATTTTTTCATTGCTGTATTCCTTTTCATAGTTAAGAAATTTAAGCAGACCAAACTTTCCAATCCGCTTAGGCTTTACTTCTACCGCCGATGTCGGCGATTCCATTTCTGAAACTATAAATGTTCCTGTCTGAAAAAACAAACTTCTGCCTGTTTTTGTGTGGAATCCGATGTGCATTTTGAAGGACGGATAGAGATATTATGGGTATTTTTTGTTTTATAACATATGGTTATTTAAAATTTTTAAGATTTGCATTTTTACAACACTTGCTCGGGAAGGCATTGGAGGGCATTGCAAACCGGGGGTTATAGTGGATTAACAAAAACCAGTACAGCGTTGCCTCGCCTTAGCTCAAAGAGAACGATTCTCTAAGGTGCTCAAGCACCAAGTGAATCGGTTCCGTACTATTTGTACTGTCTGCGGCTTCGTCGCCTTGTCCTGATTTTTGTTAATCCACTATAGTGTCAACATTGAAAAAGATTGCCTGACAGTTTGTCCGATTTCAAAATCTCCGCGACAAGAATGTTTTAAAGCCATTCGGGGATTTGGGGACGGATGATGCCGTATGCCTCGGGATAGTCGACGCCGGTCAGGTAGAGTCCGTCGGGCATGAAGGTCGGTGGGGCTTTGAGGCGGCTGCGTTCTTGAATCAGTGCGGCGAAGCCTTCGACGCTGAGTCTGCCGCTGCCGACATAAACGAGCGCGCCCATGATGTTGCGTACCATGTGGTGCAAAAAGGCGTTGCCGTGCAAATCGAGGCGGACGAGTCCTGCGCTTTGGGTAAGGTCGGCGCGGTAAATGGTTTTGACGGGGGATTTTGCCTGGCACTCGGCGGCGCGGAAGCTGGAGAAGTCTTGTTCGCCGATCAAATAGGCGGCAGCCTGCCGCATCTGCCCGATGTCGAGTTTGAGGTGTGTCCAGCCTGCCCTGTTTTTGAGCATGGGGGAACGGACGGGGGCGGATTCGAGCAGGTAGCGGTAGTGCCGTCCGTATGCGTCGAAGCGGGCGTGAAATTCGGGTGCGACCTGTTGAGCGTGCAAAACGGCAATGCCTTCGGGCAGGTGGGCATTTACGCCGCGCACCCATGCCTGAACCGGACGGACGGCGGCAGTATCAAAATGAACGACTTGGGCGGTGGCGTGCACGCCGGTGTCGGTTCTGCCGGCAACGGTGGTGGCGACAGATTCTCCTGCGATTTGGGCGAGCGCGGTTTCCAATGCCGTCTGAACGGTCGGTACGCCGTCAGCCTGTTTCTGCCAGCCGTAAAAGCGGCTGCCGTCGTAGGATAGTGTCAGTGCCCAGCGTTGTTTTTGTGCGGTATCCATCGGGTTGGGGATTCGGATAAATGTTCAGACGGCATTGTATCGCAGATTTTGCAGGGAAACGGCAAATGCCCGGGGCGCGCGGCGTTGTTTGGGGAGATGTTCGGGGGGGGGATACAGGGTGTTGCGTAGCAACTGTATTTTTCACCCCGTCGGGCAAAAATACAGTTGCTACGGTTTGCCGAATCATCAGAAATACCCGCATCGTCATTCCCGCGCAGGCGGGAATCTAGACCTGTCGGCGCAGAAACTTATCGGGTGCAACGGTTTCTTGAGATTTTACGTCCTAGATTCCCGCCTGCGCGGGAATGACGGCATATCGGCAGGCGCAGGGTGTTTTGCATTTGATAAAAATGCCGTCTGAAGGCTTCAGACGGCATTTCTGCGGCAACCGGATTATTTCCAAACCAAAAGCGCGTGGTTGCGTTTGCCGCGCCGGAGGATGGTGTATTTGCCGAAGCGTTTGTGCGCGTCGGTCAGCAGGCAGGCGTCGTCGGGGCGTTCGGCGGCGTGGTCGGGGTTGTTGGCTTCGGCAGGTTTGCCGTTGAGCAAAACCGCTTTGCTGTTCACAAAACCGCGCGCTTCTTTGTTGGAAGATGCTAAGCCGGTTTTGACTAAGGCTTCGACGACATTGATGCCGTCTGAAACTTCAAATGCGGGCAGACCGTCGAGGGCGAGCTGTTCGAAGTCGCTTTCCGTCAGGCTGCTTTGGTCTTCGGCAAACAAGCTTTCTGAAATACGCTGCGCGGCTTGCAGGGCGGCTTCTCCGTGAATCAGGCGGGTCATTTCTTCGGCAAGGATGCGTTGCGCTTCGGGCTTGCTGCCGCTTGCCTTGTCTTTCGCTTCGACGGCATCGATTTCTTCAACCGACAGGAAGGTAAAGTATTTCAGGAATTTATACACATCGGCATCAGCGACTTTCAGCCAGAACTGGTAGAACTGGTACGGCGAGGTTTTTTTCGCGTTCAGCCATACTGCGCCGCCTTCGGTTTTGCCGAATTTGGTGCCGTCTGATTTGGTAACCAAAGGCAGGGTCAGACCGAACACTTGTTTTTGGTGCAGGCGGCGGGTCAGGTCGATGCCGGCGGTGATGTTGCCCCATTGGTCGGAGCCGCCGATTTCCAAAACCGCGCCGTGGCGTTTGTTCAACTCGGCAAAGTCGTAGCCTTGCAGCAGGGAGTAGGCGAACTCGGTGAAGGAAATGCCTGCGCCGTCGCGGTCGATGCGCTGTTTGACGGACTCTTTGTTCAGCATGGCATTGACGGAGAAATGCTTGCCGATGTCGCGCAGGAAGTCGAGGCAGTTCATGCTGCCGAACCAGTCGGCGTTGTTCGCCATAATGGCGGCATTTTCGCCTTCAAAGCTCAAAAACGGTTTCAGTTGGTTGCGGATGCTTTCTACCCAGCCGGCAACGGTTTCGGCGGAATTGAGGCTGCGTTCGGCGGCTTTGAAGCTGGGGTCGCCGATCATGCCGGTCGCGCCGCCCACCAGTGCAATCGGCGTATGCCCCGCCTGTTGGAAACGGCGCAATGCCAATACGGGCAGCAGGTGTCCGATATGCAGGCTGTCGGCGGTCGGGTCGAAGCCGCAATAAAGGGAAATTTTTTGTTCGTTCAACAAAGCGTCTAAGGCTTCGATGTCGGTCGTTTGCGCGATTAGGCCGCGCGATTGCAGGTCTTGGATGACGCTCATCGGTCTCTTTCAAAAAAATTAGCGGTTTTGCAAACCGCCGATTGTAACAAATTTAATCGGATCAATGGTTATGGCGCGTATCGAGAAACCGTTGTTTTTCGGAAAAACGCTTCGCCAATTCCGTGCCGCCGTAAGGGTTGATGTGGTCTTTGTCCGAGTAAACCGGCAATCCGCCTATTTGGAAATCTGTGGGGATATAGGCGGCGGCATCAATAATATAGACGTTGGGGTATTTGGCTGCCAATTCCCTGATGCGGGCATTGGCTTTCAGGGTGCTTTCGTCGTCCGGGCGCAGGGTTTGGCGGTAGCCCGGTATGCGTGAAGACAAGATATAGGCGCGCTGGACGTTGTAAGACGAGGCAAGGTTGTCCGCCATCAGGTAAACGGCTTGTTTTTCGGATGAGAGCTTGTGCAGCATACGGTCGAATTTTTGGAAAAAACCGGCATCGTAGGCAAGGGAGCGGCTGTTTTCGGGCATCTGGCTGCCCCAGCGCATCGCCAAAACCACTTTTGAATACCGGGGCAGGTGTTCTTCGGCATAGCGGTAAACGGCGCGGCAGGCGGCCCAGTTTTGGAACACGCGGGACGCGTAGCCCTCAACATAGGCGCAAGCGTCGGCGGAAACCATTGTGGCGGACCATTTTTCTTTTTTGCCCACGGCATCGAAGAATGTTTTGTAATGGTCGGCGTGGGAATCGCCCAAAACCAGCAGTTCCGGCTGTTTTTCCGTATCCCCCCACCGGCATTGTTTGCCGGTATTGTTGTGGCAGGAGGTGTTGGAACGCGTCAGCCCCAAGCGGTCGTATTGCGCCATAAACGGCAGCCTCATCGCGAAAAACGAGCCCGCGCCCAAAATGAGCATAGGCAAGGCATAAATCCATAAAACGGATTGTGCGAACGAACCTTTCCATTTTTTAAACGGCTTTTCGATGCAGTGATAAGAAACCAGGGAAAACGCCAAGGTCAGAACGATTGCTGCCGCTGTCGAATAAGGCGGCAGGTTGTCCGGACCGATATAGCGCATAAAGGCCAATATCGGCCAATGCCACAGATAAAGCGAATAGGAAATCAAACCGACGGCAACGGTGATTTTCCATTGGAAAAATTTTTTAAGCGGGTGTTCGTAATGGTTGAAATAAATCAGCGCGGCAACGGCCAGACAGGGAAACAGAGCGGCGGGCCCCGGGAAGTAGGCGGTTTGTTCCGAATAGGCAAACAGGCAGACGGACAGTATGCACACGGAAAACAATGCGCCGGCGGCGGCATACCGTTTGCCGGCGACGAGATTCCGCTGTTGCCGGTACCGCATCCGCACGGCGGTCAGCGATCCGACCAGCATTTCGCAGGCGCGCAGGTGGGGCAGGTAATATTTATCGAGCGCGGAAGGCATAAAGGAAGCGGCAAGGCTTAAGGCGCACAATGCGGCGAGGAAGCCGAACTGTACGCGCGGGCTTTTGCGGGCGACGAGCAGCAGCAACATCGGAAAGACAAAGTAAAATTGTTCTTCGACCGACAAAGACCAAATGTGCAGCAGGGGCTTTTCTTCCTGCGCGGGATCGAAATAATCCTTCCCCCTTGCAAAATACAGGTTGGAGGCGAAACCCAAGGCGGTCAGCGCGGATTTCCACAAAAGAAAGAAATCATCTTTGGTGAATAAAAAGAAGCCGCCTACCAGCGTTGCGGACAATACGGCGAAAAATGCGGGCAAAATCCGTTTGATGCGGCGGATATAAAATGTCTTGAGGAAGAAACGCCCCCCCCCGGACATTTCGCGGAGGAGGATCGCCGTCATCAAAAAGCCTGAAATCACAAAGAAAATATCGACACCGAGAAACCCGCCCGGCAACCAATCCTTTTCGATATGGAACACGATGACGGACAAAACGGCGGCGGCACGCAATGTGTCGATGTCCGGGCGGTAAGGTAAGGCTTGGCTCATAATGTTTTTATAGCGGATTAACAAAAACCAATACGGCGTTGCCTCGCCTTGCCGTACTATCTGTACTGTCTGCGGCTCGCCGCCTTGTCCTGATTTAAATTGAATCCACTATACTTGAAACGCGGCGGCGCAAATGCCGTCTGAAAGGTCATTTCGTATCGGGGCTCGGGATATTCGGAATGTCGGACGGCTTCCCGTAACGGCGGGGCGGCTTGTTTTTGGCAAGCCGTCAGACGCTTGCCGATCGGGCGGGATTTTATTTTGATGCGGCTTTATTCCTGCGGCACGGGAAACGCCGGAACCGTCAAAAACCGGCTTCAGACGGCCTTAAGCTGAAAAAAAGGCCGTCTGAAAAGCGTTTTGCCGTGTTTACACGTTAAACAAAAAGTGCATCACATCGCCGTCTTGCACGACGTATTCTTTGCCTTCCACGCGCATTTTGCCGGCTTCTTTGGCTTTGGCTTCGCCGCCGAGCGAGACAAAGTCGTCGTAGGAAATGACTTGGGCGCGGATGAAGCCGCGTTCAAAATCCGTATGAATCACTCCGGCGGCTTGTGGCGCGGTGTCGCCTTTGTGGATGGTCCAAGCGCGGACTTCTTTGACACCGGCGGTAAAGTAGGTTTGCAGGCCCAAGAGGTCGTAACCCGCGCGGATGAGGCGGTTCAGACCCGGTTCTTCCAAGCCCATTTCGGCGAGGAATTCGGCTTTTTCATCGTCTTCCAATTCGGCGATTTCGCTTTCCATCGCGGCGCAGACGGCGACGACGGGGGCGTTTTCTTTTTCAGCCAATTCTTTCAGGCGGTCGAGGTGCGGGTTGTTTTCAAAACCGTCTTCGGAAACGTTGCCGACGTACATGGCAGGTTTGGCAGTCAGCAAGAACAGCGGTTTGAGCATGGCAAGTTCTTCTGCGTCCAAACCGAAGGAACGCACGGGTTTGCCTTCGTCCAGATGCGGCAGCAGTTTTTTGCACAAATCGACCAGCTTTTGCGCGTCTTTGTCGCCTGAGCGTGCGCGTTTTTCTTCGCGGACGATGGCTTTTTCGACGCTGGCCAAGTCAGCCAGTGCCAACTCGGTGCCGATGGTTTCGATGTCGGCAATCGGATCGACTTTGCCTGCAACGTGGACGATGTTGTCGTCGTCAAAGCAACGTACGACGTTAACAATCGCGTCAGTCTCGCGGATGTTGGCGAGGAACTGGTTGCCCAAGCCTTCGCCTTTGCTCGCGCCTGCGACTAAGCCGGCAATATCGACAAACTCGACGATGGCGGGCTGCATTTTTTGCGGATTGACGATTTTCGCCAGCTCCGCCATACGCGGGTCGGGCACTTCGACGATGCCGACGTTGGGTTCGATGGTACAGAAAGGATAGTTTGCCGCTTCGATGCCCGATTGGGTCAGCGCGTTAAAAAGGGTGGATTTGCCGACGTTGGGCAAACCGACGATGCCGCATTTCAAGCTCATGGTTTTTCCTGAAAATAGAGAAATTTAACGGCGGATTATAGCATACCGCCGCCTTCCTTCCGAAAAAATGCCGTCTGAAACGGCTTCAGACGGCATCCGGTTTCAGAAAACCGCTCAGAACAAGCCGTGAATCACGCCTTCTGCATCCACATCGATTTTCTCGGCAGCGGGGACTTTGGGCAGACCCGGCATTTTCATCATATTGCCGCACAGCGCGACGATGAAGCCTGCGCCGGCGGAAACGGTAATGCCGCGCACGGTGATGCGGAAGCCTTCGGGGCAGCCCAAAAGTTTGGCGTTGTCGCTCAAAGAATATTGGGTTTTCGCCATACAGACCGGCATTTTGTCTAAGCCCAGTTTTTCCAGCGAGGCGATTTCGGCAGATGCTTCCGCGCTGAAATCAACATCTTCAGCGCCGTACACTTTTTGGGCAATCGCACGGATTTTGTCTTTAATGCTTAACTCAACATCGTAGGCAAAGCCAAAGTTATTCGGTTGGTTTTCAATGGCATTGACGACTTTGCGTGCCAAGTCTGCACCACCTGCGCCGCCTTTGCCCCATACTTCAGTCAAAGAAACTTCAACGCCGTGTTCCGCACAAGCTTTTTCAATCATGGCCAACTCGGCATCGGAATCGGACACGAAGCGGTTGATAGCGACGACGACGGGCAGCCCGAATACATTTTTCAGGTTGGAAATGTGTTTCAAAAGATTGGGCAGACCTTTTGCCAAAGCGTCTAAATTTTCTTCGCCGAGGTTGGCGCGTTCCACGCCGCCGTTGTATTTCAAAGCGCGGACGGTGGCGACGACGACGGCTGCATCGGGTTTCAAACCGGCAAGGCGGCATTTGATGTCGCAGAATTTTTCCGCGCCCAAATCCGCGCCGAAGCCTGCTTCGGTTACGGCGTAATCGGCAAGGTGTTTCGCCAGACGGGTGGCCGTTACAGAGTTACAGCCGTGGGCGATGTTGGCAAACGGGCCGCCGTGTACGAAAGCGGGCGTGCCTTCGATGGTTTGTACCAAATTGGGCTTAATCGCATCTTTGAGCAATGCCGCCATCGCACCGTGGGCTTTCAAATCTTTGGCGTAAACGGGGCCGCCGTCTTTGGCGTAGGCGACGAGGATGTTGCCCAAACGCTCTTTCAAATCACTGATGTCTTTGGCAAGACAGAATACCGCCATCACTTCGGAGGCAACGGTAATGTCGAAACCGTCGGGACGCATCACGCCGTCAACAGGTTTGCCCATACCGTCGATGATGTTGCGCAACTGGCGGTCGTTCATATCAACCACGCGCCGCCACAGCACGCGTTTGGGGTCGATGTTCAACTCGTTGCCTTGGTAGATATGGTTGTCGAGCATGGCGGCGAGCAGGTTATTCGCCGCGCCGATGGCGTGAAAGTCGCCGGTGAAGTGCAGGTTGATGTCTTCCATCGGCAGAACTTGGGCATAGCCGCCGCCTGCTGCACCGCCTTTAACACCGAACACCGGGCCCAAAGAAGGCTCGCGCAGGGCGATAACCGAATCTTTACCGATATGGCGCAACGCATCCGCCAAACCGATGGTTACAGTGGTTTTACCCTCACCCGCAGGAGTCGGATTAATGGCGGTAACCAAAATCAGACGGCCTTGTTTTTGCGGCAGCTTGAATGCCTCGGCAGGATTGATTTTGGCTTTGTAATGACCATAGGGCTCGATGTTGTCAACGTTCAAACCCAGCTTGGCGGCAATTTCACCAATCGGGCGCATGGTGGAAGACTGGGCAATTTCAGCATCGGTTTTGAAGCTCATGATTTTCCTTTATTGAGAGAGGGAAAGGCCGTCTGAAACAATCTCAAGAGACGGCTGGAAGAAAAAGAATATTCGTTCTATTATAGCGTTTTCCAAAGACAAACCGCAGTGAAAATTTTGATATTTCATCAACAAGCGGACTCATATTGTCAACAATTTGAAACAAAGGAATAAAACATGAGCAGCAACGCATGGCTGTTTTGGGCATTGGCATCGGCAGGCTTTGCCTCATTGACCGCCATCTTCGCCAAAATGGGTTTGCAGGGCATAGATTCCGATTTCGCCACCTTTATCCGCACCTTGGTCATCCTCGCCGCTTTGGTACTGTTTTTGACCTACACCGGCAAATGGCAGGGCGTAAACGGCTTTACCGGCCGCAACTGGACGTTTCTGATTTTATCCGGACTCGCCACCGGCGCATCCTGGCTCGCCTACTTCAAAGCCCTGCAACTGGGCAACGCCTCGCAAGTCGCGCCCGTCGACAAATTCAGCCTGGTCTTGGTCGCGCTGATGGCGGTGGTTTTCTTGGACGAACGCCCGAACACGCAGGAGTGGATAGGCTTGGGGCTGGTAACGGCGGGCGTGTTGACGCTGGCGTTGAAGCGGTAAACCCACAAGAAATAAATGAAATGCCGTCTGAAAAACTGTTTTCAGACGGCATTTCCGTTTCTGTCCATCCTCAGCACTCAACCACGCGCACGGATATGGGGATAGCTTTTTTCTGGAGTGTGGCGGCGAGTCCGGCAAGCGAGGTTTCTTTGTAGGTCGCCTTCATATCCCGACCGGTCTGCAACATGGTTTGGATGACTTCGTCGAGCGAGACTTTTTTGTCCGTGCCGTCTTCCAAGAGCGCGAGCGTGCCGAGTTTGAGGGCTTTTTCGGCGGCGATGCCGTTGCGTTCGATGCAGGGGATTTGCACCAGTCCGCCGACGGGGTCGCAAGTTAAGCCCAAATGGTGTTCCATCGCCATTTCGGCGGCATTTTCCACTTGTTTGGGTGTACCGCCGATAACTTCGGCGTATGCGCCCGCCGCCATCGAACACGCTACGCCGACTTCTCCCTGACAACCGACATCCGCACCGGAAATGGAGGCGTTGGTTTTGTAGAGGATGCCGATTGCGCCTGCGGTGAGCAGGAAGTTTTCGACGCGTTCCTGTGTGGCGTGAGGGTTGAACTTGCGGAAATAGTGCAATACGGCGGGAATGATGCCTGCCGCCCCGTTGGTCGGCGCGGTAACGACGCGTCCGCCGGCGGCGTTTTCTTCGTTGACCGCCATGGCGTACACCATCGGCCAAAGCTGGGTGTTGACGATTTCGGTTTCGCGCAGGACTTTAAGCTTGGCGGCAAGCTGCGGGGCGCGGCGGCGGACGTTCAATCCGCCGGGCAGTTCGCCGTCCGCACCCAAACCGCGTTTGATGCAGCCTTCCATCACGTCGGCAACGGCAGCAACGCGGCGGCGGATCTCGGTTTCACTGCATCCGGCAAGCGCAGCCTCGTTTGCCAACACGACTTCGGAAATATCCAGCCGGTTCAGACGGCATTGGGCAAGCAGCTCGGCACAACTGTTGTAAGGATAAGGAACGGCTTTTTCCGTTTCCGACTGCCGCTCGAAATCTTCTTCGGTAACGACAAACCCGCCGCCGACCGAATAATAAACCTGCTCCTTCAAGACTGCCCCGTCTGAAGCATAGGCGGTAAAACGCAGTCCGTTGGGGTGTTTGGGCAGCACTTGATTGCCGCGTATGTGCAAATCGTGCCGGGGGTCGAACACAATTTCATTTCCGTTAAGCAGCAGGATATGCCGGGAGCGGATACGTTCGAGGCGGTCGGGAATGCCGGCAAGCGGAATATCGTGCGGCAGGCTGCCTTCCAAACCGAGCATCAGCGCGTCAAACGTACCGTGCCCGTATCCGGTCAGGGCGAGCGAGCCGTAAATGTCGATGGCGATGCGGGCGGTTTGCGCGTCCAAACCTGCGGCAAATGCGGCGGCGGCCTTCATCGGACCGACGGTGTGCGAGCTGGAAGGGCCGATACCGATTTTGAAAATGTCGAAAATGCTGATCATGGTTTTGCTCCGAAAGGCGGTTTCAGACGGCATGGCTTCCGTTTGACAAACCAAAAGGAGACGCGGCAAGCTGCCCGTCTCCTTTCTTAAAACGGCACTTATGCGTCGATATTTTGGGCAATCAGCGCGTTGTTTTCGATGAAGGCGCGGCGCGGTTCGACTTCGTCGCCCATCAGGGTAACGAACACTTCGTCGGCGGCGATGGCATCTTCGATGCGCACTTTCAACAGACGGCGCACGGCGGGGTCCATCGTCGTTTCCCAAAGCTGCTCGGGGTTCATCTCGCCCAATCCTTTATACCGCTGGATGGACATGCCTTTTTGGGCGTTTTGGAGCAGGATGTTCAGCGCGGCTTCAAAGCTGTCCACATCGTACTCGTTTTCGCCTTTGTAAAGCTTGGCGCCCTCGCCGACCAAGCCTTTGAGCGCGGCGGCGGTTTGGGTGAGGGTTTGGTAGGCTTTGCTGTTGAGGAACTTGGGTTCGATGTAGCTGACCATGACGTTGCCGTGCAGCTTGCGCGTGATTTTGATGAACTGGTGTCCTTCATGACCTTCGATGCGTTCGAGGGCGACTTCTTTTTCGTCGAGCAGACCGGAAAGTTCGGCAACGGCTTTATCGGCGTTTTCAGACGACGTCAAATCGATGGGCGACGCGTGCAGCATGGCGCGCAGGACGAGTTCGTCCACGAAGCGGCTTTCCTGTCCGATAACGGTTTTCGCCAACAGGAATTGTTTGGCGGTGTCGGCAAGCTCTGCACCTTCGATGGTGCGGCCGTCTGAAACGATTTTGGCTTTTTCCAAGGCGAGTCCGAGCAGCCATTGGTCTTTTTCCAACTCGTCCTTGAGGTAACGTTCCTGTTTGCCGTATTTCGCTTTATACAAAGGCGGCTGGGCGATATAGATGTAGCCGCGCTCGACCAGTTCGGGCATTTGGCGGTAGAAGAAGGTCAGGAGCAGGGTGCGGATGTGCGCACCGTCCACGTCGGCATCGGTCATGATGATGATGCGGTGGTAACGCAGTTTTTCGGGGTTGAACTCTTCTTTGCCGATGCCTGCGCCCAGCGCGGTAATCAGGGTGGCGACCTCTTGGCTGGCGAGCATTTTTTCAAAACGGGCTTTTTCGACGTTCAAAATTTTGCCTTTGAGCGGCAAAATGGCTTGGAATTTGCGGTCGCGGCCTTGTTTGGCAGAACCGCCTGCGGAATCGCCCTCAACCAGATAAAGTTCTGACAAGGCAGGGTCTTTTTCTTGGCAGTCGGCGAGTTTGCCGGGCAGTCCCAAGCCGTCCATCACGCCTTTGCGGCGTGTGATTTCGCGGGCTTTGCGGGCGGCTTCGCGCGCGCGGGCGGCATCGACGATTTTGCCGGTGATGATTTTGGCTTCGGTCGGGTTTTCTTCAAGGAAGTCGGTCAGGGCTTGGTTGATGACTTCGTTGACGACGGGGCCGATTTCGCTGGAAACCAGTTTGTCTTTGGTTTGCGATGAGAATTTGGGGTCGGGCAGTTTGACGGACAACACGCAGGTCAAACCTTCGCGCATATCGTCGCCGGCGGTTTCAACTTTGGCTTTTTTGGCGACTTCGTTGGCTTCGATGTAGCTGTTGATGGTGCGCGTCATGACTTGGCGCAACGCGGTCAGGTGCGTACCGCCGTCGCGCTGCGGGATGTTGTTGGTGAAGCACTGCACGCTTTCCTGATAGCTGTCGTTCCACTGCATCGCACATTCGACGCTCATGCCGTCTTTCTCGCCGAACGCGTAGAAGATTTTTTCGTGCAACGGCGTTTTTTTGCGGTTCATGTATTGCACGAACCCGGCCACGCCGCCGGAAAGGGCGAAGCTTTCGTGTTTGCCGTCGCGCTCGTCAATCAATTCGATGTCCACGCCGTTGTTCAGGAAGGAAAGTTCGCGGATGCGCTTGGCGAGGATGTCGAAGCTGTATTCGACGTTGCCGAAGGTTTCCGCGCTGGCGAGGAAGCGCACGGTCGTGCCTTTTTTGTCGGAATCGCCGACAACTTTCAACGGCTCTTCGGTTTCGCCGCGCACGAAGCGGACGAAGTGTTCTTTGCCGTCGCGGTAGATGGTCAGCGTAACCCAGTCGGACAGTGCGTTGACGACGGACACGCCCACGCCGTGCAGGCCGCCGGAGATTTTGTAGCTGTTGTTGTCGAACTTGCCGCCTGCGTGCAATACGGTCATGATGACTTCGGCGGCGGAGCGTCCTTCTTTCGGGTGGATGCCGGTGGGCATACCGCGCCCGTTGTCGGCGACGCTGACGGAATTGTCGGCATGGATGGTTACGGTGATTTTATCGCAATGTCCCGCCAGTGCTTCGTCGATGGCGTTGTCCAATACTTCAAACACCATATGGTGCAGGCCGCTGCCGTCCTGCGTGTCGCCGATGTACATGCCGGGGCGTTTGCGTACCGCTTCCAAGCCTTCGAGCACCTGAATGCTGTCGGCGCCGTATTCTTCGTGTTTTTGTTCAGTCATATTTTTTGCCGGATTTTGAAAAGATTTTGCGATGCCGCCAAAACAGTCCGCACCTTGTGGAAAAAGCGGGCGGGACGGCGTATATAATTGTGTATTATAGCCGATTTTGCCGCCTGATTCAGCGTTATCCGCATCCGTATGCCGTCTGAAAGGGCGGGCGGCGCATTGGCGGCCGGTAGGGGCGCGGGATTTGCCGGCAAAGTGGCAAAAGCGTTTTTTTGCCACTAAAATCTACGCCCTAAACTTTTCGGACAGGGGTGCGGAAATGGAAATATGGAATCTTCTGAACACTTGGCTCGATGCCGTCCCGATACGTGCGGAGGCGGTCGAATCCGTGGCGGCGGTTGCGGCTTTGCTGCTGGCGCGCGCCCTTCTGTTGAACATCCACTTCAGACGGCATCCGGATTTCGGCATCGAAAGCAAGCGGCGGTTTTTGGTTGCCAGCCGCAATATAACGCTGCTTTTGGTGCTGTTTTCGCTGGCATTTATCTGGTCGGCGCAAATTCAAACGCTGGCTTTGTCGATGTTTGCGGTGGCGGCGGCGGTCGTCGTGGCGACGAAGGAACTGATTATGTGTTTGTCGGGCAGTATTTTAAGGTCTGCCACCCAGCAATACTCGGTCGGCGACTATATCGAAATCAACGGCCTGCGCGGGCGCGTGGTCGACATCAACCTGTTGAACACGCTGATGATGCAGGTCGGCCCGAACCCCTTGGTCGGACAGCTTGCGGGAACCACCGTTTCTTTCCCCAACAGCCTGTTGTTGAGCCACCCCGTGCGCCGCGACAATATTTTGGGCGACTATGTCATCCATACGGTCGAAATCCCCGTCCCCATCCATTTGGATTCGGATGAAGCCGTATGCCGTCTGAAAGCCGTACTCGAGCCCTTGTGCGCGCCCTACATCCCCGCCATCCAACGGCATTTGGAAAACGTGCAGGCGGAAAAACTGTTTATCACGCCCGCCGCCAGACCGCGCGTTACCCGCGTGCCGTACGACGACAAGGCATACCGCATCATCGTCCGCTTCGCCTCCCCCGTTTCAAAGCGGCTGGAAATCCAGCAGGCGGTTATGGACGAATTTTTGCGCGTACAATACCGCCTGTTAAATCATCCCGCCGACTCCGAAACACTTTAACTTTCCCCGGTCGGCACCATTTCCGGCTTCAGACGGCATATTGCCGATATGCCGTCTGAAGCACAACACACAAAGGAACCCGACATGAACGATAACGTATTGCTCCACTTGGGCGAAGAACCCCGTTTCGACCAAATCAAAACCGAAGACATCAAACCCGCCGTCCAAACCGCCATTGCCGAAGCGCGCGAACAAATCGCCGCCATCAAAGCACAAACACACACCGACTGGGCAAACACCGTCGAATCCCTGACCGGCATCACCGAACGCGTCGGCAGGATTTGGGGCGTGGTATCGCATCTCAACTCCGTCGTCGATACGCCCGAACTGCGCGCCGTCTATAACGAACTGATGCCCGAAATCACCGTCTTCTTCACCGAAATCGGACAAGACATCGAACTATACAACCGCTTCAAAACCATCAAAAATTCCCCCGAATTTGCAACGCTTTCCCCCGCACAAAAAACCAAGCTCAACTACGACCTGCGCGATTTCGTATTGAGCGGCGCGGAACTGCCGCCCGAACAGCAGGCAGAACTGGCAAAACTGCAAACCGAAGGCGCGCAACTTTCCGCCAAATTCTCCCAAAACGTCCTAGACGCGACCGACGCGTTCGGCATTTACTTTGACGATGCCGCACCGCTTGCCGGCATTCCCGAAGACGCGCTCGCGATGTTTGCCGCCGCCGCGCAAAGCGAAGGCAAAACAGGCTACAAAATCGGCTTGCAGATTCCGCACTACCTTGCCGTCATCCAATACGCCGACAACCGCGAACTGCGCGAACAAATCTACCGCGCCTACGTTACCCGCGCCAGCAAACTTTCAGACGACGGCAAATTCGACAACACCGCCAACATCGACCGCACGCTCGAAAACGCCCTGCAAACCGCCAAACTGCTCGGCTTCAAAAACTACGCCGAGCTGTCGCTGGCAACCAAAATGGCGGACACGCCCGAACAGGTTTTAAACTTCCTGCACGACCTCGCCCGCCGCGCCAAACCCTACGCCGAAAAAGACCTCGCCGAAGTCAAAGCCTTCGCCCGCGAACGCCTGAACCTCGCCGATTTGCAACCGTGGGACTTGGGCTATGCCGGCGAAAAACTGCGCGAAGCCAAATACGCGTTCAGCGAAACCGAAGTTAAAAAATACTTCCCCGTCGGCAAAGTATTAAACGGACTGTTCGCCCAAATCAAAAAACTCTACGGCATCGGATTCGCCGAAAAAACCGTCCCCGTCTGGCACAAAGACGTGCGCTACTTTGAATTGCAACAGAACGGCGAAACCATAGGCGGCGTTTATATGGATTTGTACGCACGCGAAGGCAAACGCGGCGGCGCGTGGATGAACGACTACAAAGGCCGCCGCCGTTTTTCAGACGGCACGCTGCAACTGCCGACCGCCTACCTCGTCTGCAACTTCGCCCCGCCCGTCGGCGGCAGGGAAGCGCGTTTGAGCCACGACGAAATCCTCACCCTCTTCCACGAAACCGGCCACGGCCTGCACCACCTGCTTACCCAAGTGGACGAACTGGGCGTATCCGGCATCAACGGCGTAGAATGGGACGCGGTCGAACTGCCCAGCCAGTTTATGGAAAACTTCGTCTGGGAATACGACGTTTTGGCACAAATGTCCGCCCACGAAGAAACCGGCGAGCCCCTGCCGAAAGAACTCTTCGACAAAATGCTTGCCGCCAAAAACTTCCAACGCGGAATGTTCCTCGTCCGCCAGATGGAGTTCGCCCTCTTCGATATGCTGATTTACAGCGAAAGCGACGAATGCCGTCTGAAAAACTGGCAACAGGTTTTAGACAGCGTGCGCAAAGAAGTCGCCGTCATCCAACCGCCCGAATACAACCGCTTCGCCTTGAGCTTCGGCCACATCTTCGCCGGCGGCTATTCCGCAGGCTATTACAGCTACGCGTGGGCGGAAGTATTGAGCGCGGACGCATACGCCGCCTTTGAAGAAAGCAGCGACGTTGCCGCCACAGGCAAACGCTTTTGGCAGGAAATCCTCGCCGTCGGCGGATCGCGCAGTGCAGCAGAATCCTTCAAAGCCTTCCGGGGGCGCGAACCGCGCATAGACGCACTGCTGCGCCACAGCGGCTTCGACAACGCGGCTTGATCGATGTGAACAAAAAATGCCGTCTGAAACAATCAAACAGTGTTTCAGACGGCATCAGCATTTGCGCGGTTTCGCCATTTTCACAAAAACAGCAAGCCAAAATCCCGTCATTCCCGCGCAGGCGGGAATCCGGAAACTCAAAGTTGCAAGAATTTATTAGAAATGGCTGAAACTCAACGAACCTAGATTCCCACTTTCGTGGGAATGACGGGATATAGGTTCCCGTGCGGATGGATTCGTCATTCCCGCGCAGGCGGGAATCCAAAAACTCAAAGTTGCAAGAATTTATTAGAAATGGCTGAAACTCAACGAACCTGGATTCCCGCTTTCGCGGGAATGACGCGGAAAAGTTGCTGTGATTTCGGATAAATTTCCGCAACGTTTAATTTCCGTTTTACCCGATAAATGCCCGCAATCTCAAATCCCGTCATTCCCCAAAAACAAAAAATCAAAAACAGAAATCCCGTCATTCCCGCGCAGGCGGGAATCTAGTTTTGTCGGTACGGAAACTTATCGGATAAAACGGTTTCTTTAGATTTTATGTTCTGGATTCCCGCTTTCGCGGGAATGACGGAATATTTTTGCATTTTATTTTCCGACATCATTGAATCAAACCCAAATGCGACAAGAGCGTCCAAGTGCCGATGGCGATCAACACCAAACCTCCGGCAAACTCGGCGCGTTTGCCGAACAATCCGCCCAAAGCCCTTCCCGCCGTCAACCCGAACGCCACCATCACCGTCGTCGCCATACCGATGACGGCGGCGGCAAAGGCGATGTTTACCTCCATAAACGCCAAGCCCACCCCGACTATCATGGAATCAATACTGGTTCCAAAAGCAGTCAGAACCGTTATCCATAGGCTTTCCCGTTTGCTTTCGCGCACATTGTCCACCTCGCCGGACAACCCTTCGCGCATCATTTTCAGACCCAGCCCGCCCAGCAGGACAAAAGCCGCCCAATGGTCCCATTCGCTGATAAACGGCTTGGCATAAAAACCGCCCGCCCAGCCCGCCAGCGGCGTGAGTGCCTCAACCGTGCCGAACACCAAAGCCGTTGCCGCAATTTTGCGCGGGGGCATCCTGACCGCCGCACCCTTTGCCAATGCGACGGCAAACGCATCCATCGACATCCCCAGCGCAACCAAGAGCAAAGCGTAAAAACCCATACCGCACCCGTCCTTAAAAAGGGCGGATTATAGCAAAACAGCAAAGTGCGAAAAACGCCGCACGAAAACCCGCATCCCGTCATTCCCCAAAAACAAAAAAAATCAAAAACAGAAATCCCGTCATTCCCGCGCAGGCGGGAATCTAGGTCTGTCGGTACGGAAACTTATCGGGTAAAACGGTTTCTTTAGATTTTACGTTCTGGATTCCCGCTTTCGCGGGAATGACGCGGAAAAGTTTCCGTGCCGGTTTGAACCGGTGGGGATGGTGCGGGAATGACGGCGGAAAAGTGGGCTGTGGGGCGGGAATGACGGGATATTTTGCGTTTAATAAAAAACGCCCGCCGAAACGGCAAAGGCGGACGGAGGATACCGTCTGAAGCGGCAAAGGGGAATAGAAAATGCCGCCCGAGCGGTTCGGGCGGCATTTGTTTTCACGGCGGGGTCAAACCCGGTCATTGTCCTTATTTGGTGCGGCAGGAAGACGGCAGGAATTTGTCGTCCACAGTACCTTTTTTACATTCCCAAGAGAACGAGCCGGAGTTTTGTTGACCTACCAAAGTCAAAGTTTTACCTTTGATGTCGGCATTCACACCGGAAGATTTCATGGTAGAGGTAATTTGGGCACCAGACGTACCTACTTTACCAACTTCTACTTTAGCCACATATTTACCTGTAATTGTAGAAGCAGTAGCAATACCTGCGGAGGCATTGTTGGCAGGGAATACTCCGTTGTCGGAAAAATACTCGACCACTGCGGCTTTTTGACCTTCTGCCAAAGTCAGGGCTTCGGACATTTGGGCGCGCGCGGTGTAGTCTTGGTATGCGGGCAGGGCGACGGCTGCCAAGATACCGACGATGGCGATGACGATCATCAGCTCGATCAGGGTGAAACCTTTTTGGATTGCTTTCATTTGGATGACTCCTGTTTGAAAATGTTTAAGTTTGATTGGAATTTGCGGCATCCGCCGCAAACGTAAACCCGTAATGTATTTGACCGTGGTCTTTTTTGTTTCGGTTCGCCTTCTTTCCAGCAAGCGGCGTGCCAAAACCGGGTTCGGCTCGGCATTTTACAGAATATTTTTTTATTTGTCTGTTTGGTATGGGTATTTTTTTATATCAACGCGGTGTGGCCTGCGGCGGAATAATGCGGCGGGCTGACGTTTTTTGTCAGTTGTGACAATTTTTGTCAGTTTTGTGCTGACGTTTTTTGTCAGATTTTGTCAGATTGGGGTTTTTTTTTGGGGGGGGTGGGGCAGGGTGGGATTGGTGTGATGACGAAATATAAGTTTCCCGCCATTCCCGCGAAAGCGGGAATCCAGTTTTGTCGGCGCGGAAACTTATCGGGAAAAACGGTTTCTTTAGATTTTACGTTCTGGATTCCCACTTTCGTGGGAATGACGGGATATAGGTTTCCGTGCGGATGGATTCGTCATTCCCGCACAGGCGGGAATCCGGAAACTCAAAGTTGCAAGAATTTATTAGAAATGGCTGAAACTCAACGAACCTGGATTCCCACTTTCGTGGGAATGACGCGGAAAAGTTGCTGTGATTTCGGATAAATTTTCGCAACGCTTAATTTCCGTTTTACCCGATAAATGCCCGCAACCTCAAATCCCGCCATTACCCAAAAACAAAAAATCAAAAACAGAAATCCCGTCATTCCCGCGCAGGCGGGAATCTAGAGTTGTCGGCACAGAAACTTATCGGGAAAAACGGTTTCTTTGGATTTTACGTTCTGGATTCCCACTTTCGTGGGAATGACGGAGGAGGGGTTGCTGTTTTCCCGATAAATGCCCGCAATCTCAAATCCCGTCATTCCCCAAAAACAAAAAATCAAAAACAGAAATCCCGTCATTCCCGCGCAGGCGGGAATCTAGTTTTGTCGGTACGGAAACTTATCGGGGAAAACGGTTTCTTTAGATTTTACGTTCTGGATTCCCACTTTCGTGGGAATGACGGGATATTTTGCGTTTAATAAAAAACGCCCGCCAAAACGGCGGGGCGGGGTGTGGAAATGCCGTCTGAAGCGGTCAAACAACGTTTCAGACGGCATTTTTATGCCCGGTTATTTCCGGTAGCGGACGGCGCGGGACAGGATTTCTTCAATTTCCATCCACATAATTCCCCCTTACAGCAAACCGGGCTGTCCCAATGCAGGGTCGGTCGCGCGGGCGGCTTGTGCGTCTTCGACGGTCAGTCCGAGGGCTTTTGCCACGCCTTCGCCGTATGCCGGATCGCAACGGTAGCAGTTGCGGATATGGCGGTATTTGATGAAGTCGGGCGCGTCGCCCATTGCGGCGGCGGTGTTGCCGAACAAAGCCTGTTTCTGCTCGTCGTTCATCAGGTTGAACAAGGCGCGCGGTTGGCTGAAGTAGTCGTCATCGTCTTGGCGGTAGTCCCAGTGTGCCGCGTCGCCGTTGATTTTCAAAGGCGGTTCGGCGAAGTCGGGTTGTTGCTGCCATTGGCCGAAGCTGTTGGGTTCGTAGTGCGGCAGGCTGCCGTAGTTGCCGTCGGCTCGGCCTTGTCCGTCGCGCTGGTTGCTGTGAACAGGGCAGCGCGGACGGTTGACGGGGATTTGGCGGAAGTTTACGCCCAAACGGTAGCGTTGCGCGTCGGCGTAATTGAACAAACGCGCTTGCAGCATTTTGTCGGGGCTCGCGCCGATACCGGGAACGAGGTTGCTCGGTGCGAAGGCGGATTGTTCGACATCGGCGAAGAAGTTTTCGGGATTGCGGTTCAACTCGAATTCGCCCACTTCAATCAGCGGATAGTCTTTTTTCGGCCAAACTTTGGTCAGGTCAAACGGATGATAAGGCACTTTTTCCGCATCGGCTTCAGGCATGACTTGGATGTACATCGTCCATTTCGGGAAGTCGCCGCGCTCGATGGCTTCGTACAGGTCGCGCTGGTGGCTTTCGCGGTCGTCGGCGATGATTTTGGCGGCTTCTTCGTTGGTCAGGTTTTTAATGCCTTGTTGGGTGCGGAAATGGAATTTCACCCAAAAACGCTCGCCTGCTTCGTTCCAGAAGCTGTAGGTATGCGAACCGAAACCGTGCATATGGCGGTAGCCGGCAGGGATGCCGCGGTCGCTCATCACGATGGTAACTTGGTGCAACGCTTCGGGCAGCAGCGTCCAAAAATCCCAGTTGTTTGTGGCGGAACGCATATTGGTGCGCGGATCGCGTTTGACGGCTTTGTTCAAGTCAGGGAATTTACGCGGATCGCGTAGGAAGAACACGGGCGTGTTGTTGCCGACCACATCCCAGTTGCCTTCTTCGGTATAGAACTTCAAGGCAAAGCCGCGGATGTCGCGTTCCGCATCGGCTGCGCCGCGCTCGCCTGCCACGGTGGTGAAACGGGCGAACATCTCGGTTTTTTTGCCGACTTCGCTGAAGATTTTGGCGCGAGTGTATTGGGTGATGTCGTGTGTTACGGTAAACGTACCGAACGCGCCCGAACCTTTGGCGTGCATACGGCGTTCGGGGATGACTTCGCGCACGAAGTCGGCGAGTTTTTCATTCAGCCACAAATCCTGCGCCAGCAGGGGGCCGCGCGGGCCGGCGGTCAGGCTGTTTTGATTGTCGGCAACGGGCGCGCCGTTGTTCATGGTCAGATGGGTTACGGGGCATTTGGAGGCAGTCATCGCTCTTGTTCCTTTTCTCGGGTTGGTCAAATGGGGGGGGTAAACGGCTTACAGTACGATTTGGCGGAAAGCGTATTCGTAACCGGTTTCTTGATTGCAATAAATTTCTTGAATCGACATTTTGTTTTCCTTTTGCAAAAACTATGGATGCGACTATACGCCAAGATTTTCGCTATTAAAACTATGAAATCGATTTAATATTGTTATAAGCAATCGGTTTTTGATTTCCGTTTGTTTTTTGTTATCGGACAGAATCCGAACCCGCCCATTAAAACCATTTATAATGCAATGACGCTTTGCGGCATTTTTTGCGCCGGCAGGCTGAAAATAACAATTTTCCCCACATTATCATGACCTTACTCGGAATAAAGCTCAAACAGACCCAGCAGCTCGACCAGCGGCTGCAACAATCTTTGCGCGTATTGCAGATGTCGGGTATCGAACTTGAACGCGAGGTTGAGGACTGGCTGTCGGACAACCCCCTGCTCGAACGCAAAGAAACGGATGAATTTTCCGATGCCGAGTTCAGCCATTACACCGCGCCCGCGCGTCAAATCGGCGGAGACGAAGGCGAAGATATGCTGTCCAACATCGCCGGCGAAGAAGATTTCAAGCAATACCTGCACGCGCAAGTGTGCGAACACCCGCTTTCCGACCAAGAAGCCGCCTGTGTCCACATCCTTATCGATTTCCTTGACGAGCAAGGTTATCTGACCGACAGCATCGAAGACATCCTCGACCATACGCCCTTGGAGTGGATGTTAGATGAGGCAATGCTGCAACAAGCCCTGACCGCATTGAAAAAATTCGACCCGGCAGGCGTGGCCGCCGCCGATTTGAACGAATCGCTGATATTGCAGATAGAAAGATCGGACGGATGCACCGCCAAAACCGCCGCCCTGCATATCGTCCGAACCGCACTCGACAGCATTGACGGCAACCGCAGCCAAACCCTCGCGCGAATAAAAAAACGCCTGCCCCAAACCGACAGCGGCACGCTGGAAAGCGCACTCGACCTCATTGCCTCGCTCAACCCCTTTCCCGCCGCCGGTTTCGCCTCCGCCGCGCCCGTGCCGTATATCCGACCCGATGTTTGGGTGGAAGCGGATGGAAACGGCTGGAAGGTGCGCTTCAACGAAGATGCCCAACCCGCCTTGCAACTCAACCGCGAATATTGCGGACTGATGCCGTCTGAAGGCGTTTCCCCCGAATGGAAGGAAAAAATCAGCGAAGCCAAACAACGTATCGATTCACTGGAATTGAGGAAGGCAACCGTCCTCCTCCTTGCCAAATACATCGTCAAACATCAGGCAGACTTTTTCACTTTTGGTGAAATCGGACTTGTCCCCCTGCTGATGAAAGATGCTGCCGCCGAATTGGGTGTGGCAGAAAGTACCGTTTCCCGCGCGGCGGGCCAAAAATATTTGTCTTGCCCGCGCGGAGTGTTTGCGCTACGCTATTTCTTCACGCAGGCAGTTCAAATGGAAGAAGGCAAAGAAGCCGTCAGCCAACACGCCGTTAAAGCCGCGCTTTCCCAGCTTGTTAGCAGCGAAGACAAACGCAAGCCCTATTCTGACGAGGCACTCGCCAACCTGCTGGCTTTCCGCGGTATGGAAGTTTCCCGCCGCACCGTTGCCAAATACAGAGAATCCCTTGAGATTCCGGCAGCACACAAACGCAAAACCGCAGAATAATTTTTCAACACAATGCTACAACCCGTTTTTCCGTTCCGTCGCCGACGGACAGAACCCACCGAAGGAGCTGTATCATGAATCTGAAAATCACCGGTCTGAATTTTGACGTTACCGAAGCCATCAAAAACCACGTTTCCAAGAAACTGGAGCGCATCAACCGCCACGCTTCGGACATCATTTCTATAACTGTAACGCTGTCTGTGGAAAAAGCCGGCCATAAGGCCGAGGCAGACGTACACCTTGCCGGTAAAGACCTGCACGTCGAGTCCGACGGTCAGGACATGTATGCCGCCATCGACACCCTGACAGACAAACTTGACCGCGCCGTATTGAAACACAAAGAAAAAAGCGGCGAAATCCGCCATTGACCGAAAGTCCGTAACGGCAAAATGCCGTCTGAAACAGGTTTCCGTTTCAGACGGCATTTTGTTGCCCGATATATCGGGGCACAAAACCGTCCTCCGATATAGTGGATTAAATTTAAACCAGTACGGCGTTGCCTCGCCTTGCCGTACTATTTGTACTGTCTGCGGTTTCGTCGCCTTGTCCTGATTTAAATTTAATCCACTATATAGGCACAATCCCCAAAGAAATACGAAAAGGATACTAATTATGATATTTGGATGTAAGAAATTTTTTGCTATTGAAGTAACCAAGCTACCAATAAAATCCTATTATTCCACAATACCATTGAGAATTTGGATAAATTCTATACCGCTAGGAACATTTAATGATGAGACCTACAGTGGACGGTATGGCTACAATGATGCGGTAATTCATGTTAGTCCGTCATCGGTACAATCGCCTACACCGATACAACCAACACCACCGGTAACGCCGAATAAATAAGGCAAACTAAAACCCCAGCATTTGCTGGGGTTTCCTTTAATATCTTCTGATGAAAATTCGGTCTTTCGGTCGAACAGAATCGGGGCAATCTCCACCGACATCCCTACCGCCATTTTTGTACCATACATCAGTGCAGTATTCCAATTGCGTAATACGACCTTCACGATAGGCTTGAAGTCGCGCTGTCTCTTCACGAGTGTTCCACCAAACTCGACAAGCCCCATAACGTTCTTCCAAACGCCCTTCAAAGATAAAAGGACAGCCCGGAAAATCATTTTGTATTTTGTACAAGTAGGTGCGGATTTCCTCTGCCGTATAGCGAGAGCCACTGCGTTTTACAGTGGTTGAGCCAGTATTCAAAGCAGAGCAACCAGTCAAAACAACCAATGCGCAAACCATCAATAATTTTTTCATTTCAAGCACTCCTGTTCAATCAATTCATGTGGCTATATTAGCACATTGGTTGTCCTGTTATTCCCGTATTTATAGCCCGCCTTGAGCGATGTTTATCGAATCAAATTAGATTACCGGAAGATATTATTAATTCCAATACCAATAGGAAATTTTATTATCTAATCAATGATGAGACCACTAGTGAATATATTGTAGGGCTTGGGGATTCATTTGATGATTATCAAATGTATTATTTTAATAATAAAAATCGTGTTTCATTTTTATGGAAATTACGTGAAAATACATTTTCAAATTATAGCTATGAATACGATTGCAACGATTTATTTGAGTTTGAATTAGAGAAGAAGATAATTGAAAATAGTATACTAATTTTTAAGGAAGCTATCGATAATAATATTAAATATAATATTGTGAAAATAAATGAATGATTTTTAATAATTTTTTAATATAGGCTAAGACATCGGTGTTTGAATGTTTCAACACACAGGACGACACATAAAGCACCGCCCTATGTGCCGTCCTGATTTGGAAGGGCTTACACCCCCCAAAAATAAAGTCTGATCCTACCGCCCTAAAGGGCGGGGTTTCAACCGAAAAGGAAACACGATAAACAAACGGAACGCAAATCCGCATCCCGTTCCGTTTACTTCCAAGCCCCTGCAACGGCTTGAGCCTCTTTCAGACGGTTTACCGTACCGACATCCAGCCACAAACCCGTATGCTTCTGACCGCTGACGCGGTTTTGCCGCATTTCGCCACGCAATACGGGCGCGAGTTTCGCCACACTGCCCGCTTCGATACCTCCGAACATTTCGGGGCGGTAAATGCCCACGCCGCTGAATGTCAATCCGTTGCCGCCGGATACTTCCGGCCGCACGCTGCCGTCGGGCAGCAGGGAAAAATCGCCGTCGGGATGGTGCGGCGGATTGTCCGCCAGCCACAGATGGGCGGAAATATGCTCGGGCAAGGACGATGCCGTCTGAAACGCGGCGGTAAAATCGATGTCGGTCAGCACGTCGCCGTTGACCACCAAAAACGGCTGCCCACCCAACAGCGGCAATGCCCGTGCAATACCGCCTGCCGTTTCCAAACCGCCTGCGGGTTCGGGCGAATAGGCGATGTTCACACCATAAGCCGAGCCGTCGCCCAAAGCATCTTCTATCTGCCGACCCAGCCAAGCGTGGTTGATGACGATTTCGGTAAACCCCGCCTGCTTCAGACGGCATAAGTGCCAACCGATTAGAGGCTTACCCGCCACATCAAGCAGCGGCTTCGGAGTGGTGTCGGTCAAAGGGCGCATACGCTCGCCGCGCCCTGCCGCCAGTATCATCGCTTTCATATATATCTGTCCGAATATCAGTCTAAAGACCTAAACTGCCGTCTGAAATACAGCAGCGCGGGACGTTTGCACCCGCAGTTTTTGATTTCGTCGAGCCTGACGTAAAACACAAAATGCGTGCCGATTTCATGTTTGCCGACAATATGCCCGTGCAGGTGCGCCAACGCGCCCTCTATTTCAAGCTGTCCCGTTTTGCCGCGATGCCAGATGTGGTAGGCAAACCGCTCTTCGGGCGACAGGCCGGTCAGCCCGGCAAAATGTTCGGCAACATCCTGATGTTCGTCCGCCAGCGTATTGATGCAGAGGCTGCCGTTTTCCGACAGGATCGGAATGATTCGCGCACTCCGGTTGATGCACAGCATCACGGTTGGAGGCTCGTCCGTAACCGGTGTAACCGCAGTCATCGTGATGCCGTAACGTCCTGCCGATCCCTCTGTCGTAATGACATGAACACCTGCCGCGCAAGATGCCATCGCATCACGGAACGAAGTTTGAAAAGTTTTCTGCAAATCCGTCATTTTTCCCCTTAAACTGTCCCCTATATAAGAATGCTGCACACAAGGCATCCCCTATGTGCAGCAATCCTGATTCGGAATCCCGCCGTGCGGACGTTTCCGCACGTTACGGCGTATTACGAGTTCAACGCATCCTCGATTTTGGCAAGCTCTGCCAACAAATCTTTAAGCAGCAGCATCTTCTCGCGGGACAACACTTCTTCGATAGCATCGTAGCGTTCGTCCACTTCTTCGCCGATTTCCTCATACAGCTTCTCGCCCTCGGCAGTCAGCTTCAGATAAACGCGCCGTTGGTCGTTGGAAGGTTTCAGGCGGACGACCAACCCCGCTTTTTCAAGACGGGTCAGGATACCGGTCAGGCTGGGGCGCAAAATGCACGCCTGATTCGCCAAATCTTGAAAATCCAGCGTGCCGTTTTCCGCCAAAAGACGGATAATCCGCCACTGCTGATCGGTAATGTTTGCCTGACCCAAAATAGGTCTGAATTGGGTCATTAGGGCTTCCCTTGCCTGCACCAGGCCGATATTGATGGAAGCGTGTTTGGATGGGGTAGCCATTGCTCAAGTCTCCAAGTTGTCGAAAATCAAACCCTCAAACCGTCTGCGGGCATCATTTTGATACGACCGTTATACAACAAAACGAACAGATGGGGAAAATATGCCGCAAACCGCATCGGATTGCCGATTATCCTGTCCGAAAATATTTTAATGGTTATATCTTAATCTATTTTTCCCATAATCACAACAAGGGATTACACCGGCAGGCGCGCCGGCTCTTTCCCAAAAAACAAAAGCCGCCGCATCCGCCGTGCAAGGCATATGCCGTTTTATTCTCTACATAGCGGAAAGTTTAACAAAAACAAAGGTTAACCGAAAACATCCGCCTGAAAAATTCTTGCGCGTAAGCCCCAATAACTGCTGATTCCCGTCGTATAGTGGACCATTTTCCCATTTTTGACCAAAACGACAGTCGGCGTTGCCACAATCCGCCAAGCCCCTGACAGGCTGCCGTCTTCATCGTTGACCGTCGGAAAGCCCAAGCCGCGTTTTTCCATATACGCCGCCACTTCGGACGCGCTGCCGGAACGTACCGCCACGCCGACGACCGGAACGCCGTCCGCCGCCAAATCATCGATTATCGGCGACTGATAACGGCACACGCCGCACCAGCTTCCCCAAAAATACACCAAAACCGCCCTATCCCGTCCCAATTGTTCCAAAGTCAGCCGCTGCCCCGACAGCAGGGTCAAAGGCCGCCCTGCCGCGCCGGCAGGTTCGTCGGGCTTGCGTACCCAATCCAAAAACAGCGACACCAATAAAAACACCAATGCCGTCTGAACGGCAAATTTGATGCCCGAAAGCAATTTCTTTTTCATACGCCCCCTCAAACGGTACGCCCGCGCAACCGGCAGGCAAACAAAAAAGCCAAGTCCTAAAACTTGGCTTCCGGTTATCTGGTGGGTCGTGAGCGATTCGAACGCTCGACCAACGGATTAAAAGTCCGCTGCTCTACCGGCTGAGCTAACGACCCGATGAGCCGCGTATTATACAGCCCCGTTCCCCGCCGTCAAGCAATTTTTACAGGCTTGATTGCAGACCACTGTTTGCACGGGATATTTTGGCAACGGATTTTCACAATCCGCCGCATACCGTGTAAAAGTTCGCACAAGGAAAAGCAAACCGCCCGAAATCAATGTACACTTTCCGCCCGTTTCCCAAACTGCACACAGAAACACACATTATGAACATACAAAACATCCGCACCCTCCTCGACACCGTCGCCGTTCCGAATACGGCACGCACACTCGGCAGCGAAAAGGCCGTCCGCTCGGTCGAACAGCGTTCAGACGGCATCCATATCGCCCTGCATTTCGGCTTCCCTGTCGCGCACATTGCCGCCGCCGTCGCCGATTCCGTACAAGAAATCCTGATGCCCGAAACAGGCGACACACACATCCATCTGTCCATAGACACCGAAATCGGCACACACAAAGTCCAACCCGGCGTCGCCACCATCAAAGGCGTAAAAAACATCATTGCCGTCGCATCGGGAAAAGGCGGCGTGGGCAAATCGACAACCACCGCCAACCTTGCCGCCGCAATGGCGCGGATGGGCGCGCGCGTCGGCGTACTCGATGCCGACCTTTACGGCCCGAGCCAGCCCACGATGCTGGGCGTACACGACCGCAAACCCGATCAAAAAAACCAAAAACTCATTCCCGTCGAATCTTCAGACGGCATACAGGTCATGTCCATCGGCTTTCTCGTCGATACCGACCAAGCCGTCGTCTGGCGCGGGCCGATGGTCAGCCAAGCCTTGCAGCAGCTGATGTTCCAAAGCGAGTGGGACGAAGTGGACTATCTTTTCATCGACCTACCCCCCGGCACGGGCGACATCCAACTCACGCTGTCCCAACGCATCCCCGTAACCGGTTCCGTCATCGTAACCACGCCGCAGGACATCGCGCTGATAGACGCACGCAAAGCCGTGGATATGTTCCGCAAGGTCAACATTCCGATTTTAGGCGTATTGGAAAATATGTCCGTCCACATCTGCACCAACTGCGGACACAGCGAAGCCCTGTTCGGCACGGACGGCGGCAAAGACTTGGCGGCACGCCTCAACGTCCCCCTGCTCGGACAGCTTCCCCTAAGCCTGCCCGTGCGCGAAGCAATGGATGGTGGCACGACGGCACAACTGTTCGACAAGCACCCCGCCATCGCCCGAATCTACACCGATGCCGCATTCCAAATCGCCCTGGTCATTGCCGACAAAGGCAAAGACTTCAGCAGCCGCTTCCCCAAAATCGTCGTCGAATAAAGCCCCGCCCCCCGAAACCGCAACGCCGTCTGAAACCCCGCGCCTGCCGATACGCCGTCATTCCCGCGCAGGCGGGAATCTAGAACCATCGGCACAGAAACTTATCGGATAAAACGGTTTCTTGAGATTCCGCATCCTAGATTCCCACTTTCGTGGGAATGACGGGATGTAGGTTTGTGGGAATGACGGTTTAGGTATTTTTATAGCAAGCCGTAGGGCGCGATGCCGCCGGAGGGCATCATATTCTTGGAATAGCGCATTAAAAAGAGTATGATAATGGAAACACAAAAGATTCCGGCAATACCCGTGCGCCGTTCCCATCCGTCATTCCCACACGGGCAGGAATCCGAATCTGTCCGCACGGAAACTTATGCGCCGTCATTCCTGCGAAAGCGGGAATCCGGACCTTTCGGCACGGAAACTTATCGGATACAACGGTTTCTTGAGATTTTGCGTTCTGGATTCCCACTTTCGTGGGAATGACGGGATGTAGGTTTGTGGGAATGACGCGGTGCAGGTTTCCGTGCGGATGGATTCGTCATTCCCGCGCAGGCGGGAATCCAGACCTTTCGGCACAGAAACTTATCGGATAAACGGTTTCTCTAGATTCCGCATCCTAGATTCCCGCCTGCGCGGGAATGACGGTTCGGTTTTTTTATAAGGCAGATTCGCAAGGTGCGCCATAGAGTGGGCTGAAGCCCGCCCTACAGCCCGCCCTGCGAAACCCGCGAAACACCCTGCGAAACCTATGTTTCGGCACGCAGGGCGGCACATAAAGCGTCGCCCTGTGCGTCGCCCCGATTCGGAAGGGGTTGCGCCCCTCCCAAACAAAGTCTGATTCTGCCGCCGCGAAGGACGGATGTCCGAGCGGCGGGGTTTCACCCAAAAAGGAAAACGGAAAAGGAAAACGACATGTTTCAACACACAGGACGACACATAAAGCGTCGCCCTATGTGTTGCCCTGATTTGGAAGGGGTTACCCCCCCTCCCAAACAAAGTCTGATTCTACCGCCCCAAAGGGCGAGGTTTCAACCAAAAAGGAAAACGGCATGAAAAAAACACCCAAACGGCACTTGCTCCGCCATACCGCGATTTATACCGCGATGCTCTTGGCGGTATCGTCCCAACAGGCGTTCGGCGCGGACGATAGTGAAACTTTCAACTTTATCGTCAAAGACGACGGCAGCGTAGAAGGCGGTAAGATACCCGGCGGTCAGGGCGTACGCAACGGTCGGAAATTGTCTATTCAGAAGGGTCAACCCGGTTCGGTAAGCACAAAACAAGCGTGTACCGATCTAGGAATCACACCCGGAACTCCCGAATGTAATTTTATCGTGTCGCTGACTAATGAATTTACCTACGCAAATACCGACACGCTGCTTGCGGGCAAGGTCGGCAAGCTGATCCTCGGCGGCGGTTCCGCCCCGCTGTGGGGCAAGGTTTCTGGGCTTGATGCCGACAATATGGCGGGGCGCAAGACCGACAATTGGCTGACGACCACCCACAAAGGGAAGATGGGTTACGATTTTACCGGCATCAGCTGTGCCCTTAAGAATGTTGCGACCGGATCGTCGAATCAAAGCCGCCAGTGTCCCGATTTGCCTTTTAAATTTTATTTCAACTTTAAGGACAGCGCACTCGACCCCACATCGGCGGGAATCAGTCCGGACGGTCTGCCGATATACAAGCTGAAAGACCATCCGTGGTTGGGCGTTTCCTTCCAATTGACTAAATCGAGCGGCACTGCGCCGCAATGGATAACCATTAATAATGACCATACGCTGATAAACGAAATGATTACCCAGCCGACAGGGGAAAGAAGCAGCGGCAGAGCCTTCTCCATGCGCGCCAAGTTGCATCTGCTGGGCACTCCGAGCAGCCTCAACGCCCAAGAAATCAAACTGGGCGAGATTAATATGCCCGACTTCAACTTTATGCCGTATAACGCAAACGGCAGGGGACGGACAGGTACTCTGTACAGGGTGCGCGAACACGGTCATATCGACGTAAAACTCCAGCTTCCCAGCATAGGCGCGGGCGGCTGTACGCGGCCTCAATATACCGCCGCCGGCCCGGACGGCAGCCAATACGCCATCGTCGCCCCCGCCCCTTTGAGCGCGGGTTTCCCGGGCAAGGCGGCGGCGGTCGTTACCGATCCCAAGTCGGCAAGCAGCCGCATCCTCTTTTACACCTTGGATAAAGACAATAAGAAAAAAGGCGGCGCGGATTATCTGCCAAGCAAAGGGTTTACCGAACCCGTCTTTATCGGACGCAAGGCGGCAATCCGCCTGGCAAACGGCGTATCCTTGAGCGACAGCAATATTAACGGCATTACGAATGGCACATTCGGTATCGGCGATAATGGGAATAATCAGCAAGAGTGGAAAGACGTGTTATTGCGCTGGACCGACAGGCGCGATGGAAACGACAATCAGTTTAACTATTTTAACAATGCGATAGACGCTCAGACACGCGGCAAACTGTATAGCCAGCAATACCGCATCCGCGACAACGGCAAGCGCGATTTGGGCGACATCGTCAACAGCCCGGTAACGGCGGTCGGCGACTATCTGGCAACCGCCGCCAACGACGGGATGGTGCATATCTTCAAAAAAAGCGGCGGCGGCTACAATCTGAAGCTCAGCTACATCCCCGCTGAAATGCCGCGCAAAGATTTGGATAACGCGGATTCCACTTTGGCAAAAGACCTGCACAACTTTGCCAACGAAAACTACACGGGCGGTTTGTACGGCGTGGACGGCGGCTTTGTCTTGCGCCAAGTTGGCTTAAACGGGCAAAACCGCGTGTTTATGTTCGGCGCGATGGGTCAGGGCGGCAAAGGCGCGTATGCCTTGGATTTGACCAAAGCCGAAAGCAACCAAACCGGCGTTTCCCTGTTTGATGTAAAAGATAACGGCTTGGGCTACACCGTCGGCACGCCGCAAATCGGCAGAACCCACAACGGCAAATACGCCGCCTTCCTCGCTTCCGGTTATGCGACTAAGGACATTGACAGCCAAGAAAATACAACCGCGCTGTATGTGTATGATTTGGAAAGCAGCGGCACGCTGATTACAAAAATTACCGTACCCGGCGGCAAAGGCGGGCTTTCGTCCCCCACGCTGGTGGATAAAGATTTGGACGGCACGGTCGATATCGCCTATGCCGGCGATCGGGGCGGGAATATGTACCGCTTTGATTTGGGCGGCAACGACCCAACCAGATGGTCGGCACGCGCCATTTTCCAAGGCACAAAACCGATTACTTCCGCGCCCGCCGTTTCCCAACTGAAAGACAAACGCGTCGTCATCTTCGGCACGGGCAGCGATTTGACCGAAGAAGATGTGGCAAGCCAAGAAATCCAACACGTTTACGGTATTTTCGATAACGATACAGACTCTTTGCCGGCACAAGACGGGCTGGGCAAAGGGTTGCTTGAGCAAGTGCTGACAAAAGACGGCAACAATACGCTGTTCTTGAGCGACTACAAAAGGTCTGACGGCTCGGGCGATAAGGGCTGGGTAGTGAAATTGCAGCCCGGACAGCGCGTTACCGTCAAACCGACCGTGGTATTGCGTACCGCCTTTGTTACCATCCGCAACTACAATGCCAACGGCTGCGGCGCGGAAACGGCATTCTTGGGCATCAATACCGCCGACGGCGGCAGGCTGACGAAGAAAAGCGCGCGCCCCGTCGTGCCTGATTCCCGCGTGGCAAAAAAAGTCGGCGAGAAAAAAGACGCGAAAGGCAACAATATCCCCGTGGGCTGTATGGAAAAAGGCAATGAAACCGTCTGCCCGAGCGGATATGTTTATCCGAAACTGCTGACCGCAAGCTATTTGGACAGCCAAAAGACAAGCGACAACCCGACAACGGCAGACGGCGACGCGGGCGGCAGCGGCAATGACAACGCCCCCTTCCAAAAATCCGGCAACCGCTGCTTCTTCAGCAAAGGCGTGCACACGCTGCTGATGAACGATATGTCCGACTTGGACGTTGCCGGCCCGATCTGCAATATGAAACGGGTAAGCTGGCGCGAAGTCTTCTTCTGACCCACCCGCGCGTCCGATTCCCCCTCAAATGCCGTCTGAAAGCCCTTCAGACGGCATTTTTTTTGCATTTTTCGGGATGGGGGGCAAATGAAACGCCGACAAATTCGGGAGGGGGGAACGCCGTCAAACCGATGCCGTCATTCCCGCGAAAGTGGGAATCCAGAATGCAGGGTTAAGGAAACCTACATCCCGTCATTCCCACGAAAGTGGGAATCTAGGGACTCAGGACTGGAGAAACCTTCAGTTTTACCCGATAAGTTTCTGCACCGACAGGTCTAGATTCCCGCCTGCGCGGGAATGACGGTTCAGTTGCGTAGAACCGGATTGTAAAAAGGGGCGGATTCGGGGTATTCGATGAAAACGGTGGAAATGTGGGATTGATGGAATCGGTGTATTCGGTGGAAATGTGGGATTGATGAAATCGGTGGGCTGAAGCCTACCCTACAAGAGCGTTCAGACGGCATTTTTTGCGTTTTTCGGGAGGGGGGGGCAAATGAAACGCCGTCAAATTCGGGAGGAGGGAAAACGCCGTCAAACCGATGCCGTCATTCCCGCGCAGGCGGGAATCTAGAATGCAGGGTTAAGGAAACCTACATCCCGTCATTCCCACGAAAGTGGGAATCTAGGACTCAGGACTGGAGAAACCTTCAGTTTTACCCGATAAGTTTCTGCACCGACAGGTCCGGATTCCCGCCTGCGCGGGAATGACGGTTCGGGTATTCCTGACGGTTTGGGTATTCCTGACGGTTCGGGTATTCCCATAGTTTCCCCGGGCGGACGTGGGGAAATGCGTAACGGGCATAGTGGGCGCGGAGCGGGCGGTTTTATGCCCCGGATTTCCGTTTTCGCGCGAACATCTCAGCCCGCCGGACGCGTTCGCGCTTGAAATCGGGTAGGTTTCGTCTTAAAATATGCTGCTTTCAGGGTATAGGCACTTGCCCGAAAAGCACGTTACGCGCCTTTCTTGCGCGGCGTGTTTTTTTTTGACCGGATTTTTCCGACCGGATGACCCTGCCGAAGTCCCTTCAGACGGCATTGTCAAGAATTTTATTAAAAACAGGATTCCCACTCATGAGCACCCCCGCCCTCCTCGTCCTCGCTGACGGCAGCGTATTTCACGGCACATCAATCGGTTATGAAGGTTCGACTTCCGGCGAAGTCGTGTTCAATACTTCGATGACCGGCTATCAGGAAATCCTGACCGACCCTTCCTACTGCAAACAAATCGTTACCCTCACCTACCCACACATCGGCAATACCGGCACCAACGCCGAAGATGAAGAAAGCCGCAGCGTTTACGCCGCCGGCCTGATTATCCGCGACCTGCCGCTCTTGCACAGCAACTTCCGCGCCTCCGAAAGCCTGCACGACTATTTGGTACGCAACCAAACCGTCGCCATCGCCGACATCGACACCCGCCGCCTGACCACGCTGTTGCGCGAAAAAGGCACGCAAGGCGGCGCGATTCTGACAGGTGCGGACGCTACGGTTGAAAAAGCGCAAGAACTCATCGCCGCGTTCGGCAGTATGGTCGGCAAAGACTTGGCAAAAGAAGTTTCCTGCACGGAAACTTACAAATGGACGGAAGGCGAATGGGAATTGGGCAAGGGTTTCGTTACCCCTGACGAACAGCCTTACCACGTCGTCGCCTACGATTTCGGCGTGAAAACCAACATCCTGCGTATGCTCGCCTCGCGCGGCTGCCGCCTGACCGTCGTCCCCGCCCAAACCAGTGCGGAAGACGTGTTGGCACTCAATCCCGACGGCGTGTTCCTGTCCAACGGCCCCGGCGACCCCGAGCCTTGCACCTACGCCATCGAAGCCGTGCAAAAACTGATGGAAAGCGGCAAGCCGATTTTCGGCATCTGCTTGGGACACCAGCTCATCAGCCTCGCCATCGGCGCGAAAACCCTGAAAATGCGCTTCAGCCACCACGGCGCGAACCACCCTGTGCAAGATTTGGACAGCGGCAAAGTCGTCATCACCAGCCAAAACCACGGTTTCGCCGTCGATGCCGACACCCTGCCCGCCAACGCGCGTATTACCCACAAATCCTTGTTTGACAACACCTTGCAAGGTATCGAACTGACAGACAAACCCGTGTTCTGTTTCCAAGGACACCCCGAAGCCAGCCCGGGCCCGCAAGACGTCGGTTATTTGTTTGACAAATTCATTGACAATATGGAGGCGACAAAACAAGCATAATGGCTTTCAGACGGCATCCGAAAAGTATGCCGTCCGAACCCGCAAACAGATTCCGATACAAGGCATACGGACGGTATCCCGACACCGTTTTCCGCCCCAAAATCAGAAAGGACTATTTTGACTGAAAAACAAATGCGCATCCTTTCCGCCGCCGCCACCCTGACCGCCGTGGGTATGTACGTTTCCTACATCCCGCAAATCCAAAACAACCTCGCAGGCAACCACGGCTCGCCGCTGCAACCCTTCGTCGCCGCCATCAACTGCACATTATGGACTGCCTACGGCTTTTTGAAAGAAAAACGCGACTACCCCGTCATACTGGCAAACATCCCCGGCATCATTTTGGGTCTGATTACATTTGTTACCAGCTTTTAAGGAAGTTTTCAGACGGCCTGTGCGAAATAAAAACGCAAAAGGTCGTCTGAAAAAGAGTCACCAAAATATCAACGGCAGGAATTTTTCAGGTAGCCTTTATCGCAAGGCAGATAGAACAAACGTCGCGAGCATTTTTTCAGACGACCTTTAAACCCAAGTGGTAGGGTGTGCCGCAAGGCACGCACGCGGCGGGTTGGGGTTGCAGGGAAAATGGGGAACACGTGCGTGCGTTCCGCACACACCCTACATGCGGGCTACGGCTTGCTAAATTAGCATAACAGTTCATTTTTTAATTATAGGTGCAGATTTTTTAAAGGTGTTTATTTCATGTCTAAAAAGAATCAATCTTCTCGATTAACCAATCAGCATAAATCATCACAGGGAGTTATTGGGATATTTGGAGATGAAGCAAAAATCCATGATAAAACAGTTGGAGAAATTGCAAGACTTGTACAAAAGCAATTAGAGACTGACTACCCGAAATTATTATTTAGATATAGAACAACAGTAACAAAAGAAGAAATTAATCAATCATTAAAAGAACTTGATCCTGAACTAGGGCAAACCCTCTTTGTTGAAAATTCTAGTATCAAGCCTGACGGAGGAATTATTGAAGTTAAAGATGATTCTGATAACTGGAGAATTATTCTAGTTACAGAGGCTAAACATCAAGGAAAAGATATTGAGAACATCAAAAAAGGAATTTTAGTTGGCGCACAGAATAATCAGGATTTAATGGCTGCTGGAAATGCTATTGAACGGTCTCATAAGAACATTTCTGAGATTGCAAATCTAATGCTAAAAGAATCCTATTTCCCATATATTTTATTCTTAGAGGGTTCCAATTTTCTGACTGAGACAATTGAGGTTGCCAGACCTGACGGGAGAATAGTAAAGCTTGAATATAATTCAGGATTATTGAATAGATTAGATAGATTAACAGCCGCCAACTATGGAATGAGCATTAATACCAACTTATGTAAGAATAAATTTCTGAGGCATGGAGATAAAACAATTATGTTGCAAGCAACATCAATTTATACACAAGGGCAAGGCATTGCTTGGAATAAAACAGAAATGTTTAATATTATGTATGGTGTAGCCGACACCTCACTTCAAGTGTTAGGAAGTGATTTATTTAAACAACTAACTAAAAAATAGAATTACTATGACTCGAAACGTAGATCGTACATTTTTAAAAAATGCAAAAATAAATAGAAACGATGAATTTTATACACAGTTGATAGATATAGAAAACGAACTGATCCATTATAAGCATCATTTTAAAGACAAAATTGTACTTTGTAATTGCGATGACATAAGATTTAGTAACTTCTTTAGATATTTCTCATTGAATTTCAAGAAATTAGGGATTAAGAAATTAATTTGCTCATCCTACAAGAAAGAGTATATAGGAAACAACGAACAAGGTTTCTGGTATGAATATACAGGAAATGAAGGCAGTGAAATAAAAACTGATGATATTATGTTTTTCAAGGGAGATGGTGATTTTAGAAATATTGAGAATATTGAACTGTTGAAAAAAGCTGATATTGTCGTAACAAATCCACCATTTTCACTATTTAGAGAATATATTGACCAAATAATAAAGTATGAGAAAAAATTTCTTGTGATTGGAAATATCAATTGTATTACATATAAAGAAATATTCAAATTAATACAGAATAATCAAGCTTGGTTAGGTATAAACCTAGGTAGAGGAATTTCAGGTTTTATTGTACCAAAGCATTATGAACTTTATGGAACAGAGACTAAAATTAATGAAAATGGAGAAAGAATTATTTCTCCAAATAATTGCCTATGGTTAACAAATCTAGATAATTCAAAACGACATGAGAATATACCGCTGACTAAGAAATACTATGGAAATGAAGGAAATTATCCTAGGTATGATAATTACGATGCAATTAATGTAAATAAGACAAAAGATATACCTATTGATTATAATGGGATTATGGGAGTTCCCATTACGTTCTTACACAAGTTTAATCCTGAACAATTTGAAATTATTCAGTTTAGGAAAGGTAGTGACGGAAAAGATTTATCTATAAATGGAAAAAATCCATATTTCAGAATTTTAATCAAAAAAAAATTTTGATTCCCAAAACTTCATGAAAGAAAGACCCACCCATGCCCAAACGTACCGACCTAAAATCCATCCTTATCATCGGCGCCGGCCCTATCGTTATCGGTCAGGCCTGCGAATTTGACTATTCGGGCGCACAGGCCTGTAAGGCTTTGCGTGAAGAAGGCTATAAAGTCATTCTGGTGAATTCCAACCCCGCCACGATTATGACTGACCCTGAAATGGCGGATGTTACCTACATCGAGCCGATTATGTGGCAGACGGTGGAGAAGATTATCGCCAAAGAGCGTCCTGACGCGATCCTGCCTACCATGGGCGGCCAAACCGCGCTGAACTGTGCGCTGGACTTGGCGCGCAACGGCGTGCTGGCGAAATACAATGTCGAATTGATCGGCGCGACGGAAGACGCGATTGACAAGGCGGAAGACCGCGGCCGCTTTAAAGAAGCGATGGAAAAAATCGGTTTGTCTTGCCCGAAATCTTTTGTCTGCCACACGATGAACGAAGCCTTGGCGGCGCAAGAACAGGTCGGCTTCCCTACCCTGATTCGTCCGTCTTTCACGATGGGCGGTTCGGGCGGCGGCATTGCCTACAATAAAGATGAGTTTTTGGCGATTTGCGAACGCGGTTTCGATGCGTCGCCCACGCATGAGCTGCTGATTGAGCAGTCCGTCCTCGGCTGGAAAGAGTACGAGATGGAAGTGGTGCGCGACAAGAACGACAACTGTATCATCATTTGTTCGATTGAAAACTTCGACCCGATGGGCGTGCATACGGGCGACTCGATTACGGTTGCGCCGGCGCAAACATTGACCGACAAAGAATACCAAATCATGCGTAATGCTTCGCTGGCGGTATTGCGCGAAATCGGCGTGGACACGGGCGGCTCGAACGTGCAGTTTGCGGTAAACCCTGAAAACGGCGAGATGATTGTGATTGAGATGAACCCGCGCGTGAGCCGTTCGTCCGCGCTGGCTTCCAAAGCAACGGGCTTCCCGATTGCGAAGGTGGCGGCGAAGCTGGCGGTCGGCTTTACGCTGGACGAGTTGCGCAACGACATCACCGGCGGCAAAACCCCCGCGTCGTTCGAGCCGTCTATCGACTATGTGGTAACCAAAATCCCGCGTTTTGCGTTTGAAAAATTCCCTGCCGCAGACGACCGCCTGACCACGCAGATGAAATCGGTGGGCGAAGTGATGGCAATGGGTCGCACCATTCAGGAAAGTTTCCAAAAAGCCTTGCGCGGTTTGGAAACAGGCTTGTGCGGCTTCAATCCGAGAAGCTCCGACAAAGCGGAAATCCGCCGCGAACTGGCGAACCCAGGCCCCGAACGTATGCTGTTTGTGGCAGACGCGTTCCGCGCAGGCTTCACGCTGGAAGAAATCCACGAAATCTGCGCCATCGACCCTTGGTTCCTGGCGCAAATCGAAGACTTGATGAAGGAAGAAAAAACGGTTTCAGACGGCATTTTGAGTGATTTGGATTATGCCGCCCTACGCCGTCTGAAACGCAAAGGCTTCTCCGACAAACGTTTGGCACAATTGTTGAACGTAAGCGAAAAAGAAGTTCGCGAACACCGCTACGCGCTGAACCTGCATCCGGTTTACAAACGCGTCGATACCTGCGCCGCCGAGTTCGCCACCGGAACCGCCTACCTCTATTCCACTTACGAAGAGGAATGCGAAGCGCGTCCTTCCGACCGCAAAAAAGTGATGATTCTCGGCGGCGGCCCGAACCGCATCGGTCAGGGCATCGAGTTTGACTACTGCTGCGTTCACGCCGCACTTGCCCTGCGCGAATCGGGCTTTGAAACCATCATGGTCAACTGCAACCCCGAAACCGTGTCCACCGACTTCGACACCAGCGACCGCCTGTATTTCGAGCCGCTGACGCTGGAAGACGTGTTGGAAATCGTCCGCACCGAAAACCCGTGGGGCGTGATTGTGCATTACGGCGGACAAACCCCACTCAAACTCGCCAACGCATTGGTTGAAAACGGCGTGAACATCATCGGCACGTCCGCCGACAGCATCGATGCCGCCGAAGACCGCGAACGCTTCCAAAAAGTGTTGAACGACTTAGGCCTGCGCCAACCGCCCAACCGCATCGCCCACAACGAAGAAGAAGCACTCGTCAAAGCCGAAGAAATCGGTTATCCGCTGGTCGTGCGCCCGTCTTATGTTTTGGGTGGACGCGCGATGCAGATTGTCCACTCCTCCGAAGCCTTGCAAAAATATATGCGCGAAGCCGTGCAGGTTTCCGAAGACAGCCCCGTGCTGCTCGACTTCTTCCTCAACAACGCGATTGAAGTCGATGTGGACTGCGTTTCAGACGGCAAAGACGTGGTTATCGGCGGCATCATGCAGCACGTCGAACAGGCGGGCATCCACTCCGGCGACTCCGGCTGCTCGCTGCCGCCCTACTCGCTCAGCGAAGAAATCCAAGACGAAATCCGCCGCCAAACCAAAGCCATGGCGTACGCGCTGGGCGTAGTCGGACTGATGAACGTGCAGTTTGCCGTACAAGACGGCGTGGTGTTCGTGTTGGAAGTGAACCCGCGCGCCAGCCGTACCGTGCCTTTTGTCTCCAAAGCCACCGGCGTGCCGCTCGCCAAAGTCGGCGCGCGGGCGATGGTGGGAATTGCCCTGAAAGTGCAGGGCGTGGAAAAAGAAGTCGTCCCCGATTTCTATGCCGTCAAAGAAGCCGTGTTCCCCTTCATCAAATTCCCGGGCGTGGATACGATTTTGGGTCCGGAAATGCGCTCCACCGGCGAAGTGATGGGCGTGGGCGCAAGCTTCGGCGAAGCCTACTACAAAGCCCAACTCGGCGCGGGCGAACGCCTCAACCCGACCGGCAAAATCTTCCTCTCCGTGCGCGAAGAAGACAAAGAACGCGTTATCAAAACCGCTAAAAACTTCCAGGTTTTAGGCTACGGCATCTGCGCCACACGCGGCACGGCGCAATACCTGACCGAACAGGGACTGATTGTACAAACCATCAATAAAGTCCCCGAAGGCCGCCCGCACATCGGCGACGCACTGAAAAACGGTGAAATCGCACTGGTCGTGAATACCGTTTCCAGCGATCCGCAATCCGTGTCCGACAGCCACATCATCCGCCAAAGCGCATTGCAGCAACGTGTGCCGCAATACACCACCACTGCCGGCGGCGAAGCGATGAGCGAAGGTGCGAAAAGCCGCGAGCACTTGGGCGTGTACAGCGTTCAAGAGTTGCACGGGCGTTTGAAAAACCGCAACTGATGCCTGAATCAGGTTGAACAATGCCGTCTGAAGCCGTTTTGCGGTTTCAGACGGCATTTTGTCATTTGGAAAGCCGATGTTGCCACATACAAGCCGTACATAAGGAACAGCCCTATCACGCTCCCCATACAGACTGCCATTGCCGCCGGCTATACATCATCTTATTTATTTTTTCTCAAAGTTATTAAGTGAGCAAAAACAGTTTTATGACGGATTTTTATAGAATTATCCACAGAGATTGTTTCCCAGTTCCTCCGCCAAAAAATCCAAAAATACGCGTAAGCGGAGGTTGACGGCTTTATCGCTGTAATAAACAGCATTGAAGGGGTGCGTTTTATTGGAGGTTTGTTCGGCGAGCAGGGGAATTAACTTTCCTTCAGCGATGTCGTTGTCAACCAAAAAATCTGATAAGCAAGCAATACCGCAACCTGAAAGGCACAACGAGCGTAAGATTTCACCGCTGCTGGCGGTAAAGTGCGGGGAAATTTTATAGGGATTTCCCTGCTCATCCAAAACCGCCCATGTATTTAGAGAACCGGGTTCGGTGAAGCCTAAACATTGGTGGCCGGCAAGCTCTTCTACAGATTGCGGCGTGCCGTGTTTTGCCAGGTATTCAGGACTGGCGACTACGCGGAAGCGGCTGTCAAACAGATGGAGTGCACGCAGCCCGGAATCGTCCAATTCTCCGGCCCGTAAGGCAATATCGACTTTGCGTTCAATCAGATTGATATAGCCTTCGGAAGAAACGAGCGAAAGTCGGATATGCGGATAGCGTTCGTTGAATTTTGCTGCCAGCGGCGCCAGCAGATGCAGCACCATCGGCATCGCGGAATCCACGCGCAACACGCCTTGCGGCACTTCGTGCACTGCCAGCATTTCGGTTTCCGCCGCTGCCATTTCTTGCAGGATTCTCTGCGCGCGGCGGAAATATTGCGCGCCCTCTTCCGTCAGACTGAGTTGCCGCGTGGTGCGGTTGAGCAGGTTCACGCCCAACTTTTCCTCCAGCCGTTTGACGATGCGGCTTACGGCAGAATTTGCCATCTCCAACTGCTCCGCCGCACGGCTGAAGCTGCCGCTTTCCACCACTTGAACAAATACGGTCAGTTCTTCTGAATTGGTTTTCATCGTGTTTCCTTTTCGGTTGAAACCCCACCCTTTAGGGCGACAGGATCAGACTTTATTCGGGAGGGGCGTAACCCCTTCCGAATCAGGACGGCACACAGGGCGGTGCTTTATGTGTCATCCTGTGTGTTGAAACATCTGATTATTCCATTTGACGCAAAAGTGTTTTCTTATTTTTGTACTTTTAAATCATAAAGTAAAACAGTACAATACATTCATCAATTCACAAACGAGGTAACAAATGAATATTTTATTATTAGACGGCGGCAAGGCGTTCGGACATTCTCACGGCGGGTTAAACCACACGCTTCACAAAAAAGCGAAAGAAGTTTTGACCGCGCTCGGACACAATGTTCAAGAAACCGTGATTGATGCCGGCTATGATGTTGAGGCAGAAATCGAAAAATTCGTTTGGATGGATGCCGTGATTTGGCAGATGCCGGGCTGGTGGATGCACGAACCTTGGACAGTGAAAAAATATATGGACGAAGTCTTTACCGGCGGACACGGCAAACTCTACCAAAGCGACGGCAGACACCGCGTCAATCCGACTGAGGGCTACGGCACAGGCGGCTTGTTGCAAGGCAAAAAACATATGCTTTCACTGACTTGGAATGCGCCGATTGAGGCGTTTACCCGCGAAGGCGATTTCTTTGAAGGCAAAGGCGTTGATGTTTTGTATATGCACTTCCACAAAGCCAACGAGTTCATCGGCTTGAGCCGCCTGCCGACATTCTTGTGTAACGATGTGATTAAAAACCCGCAAGTGGAAAAATACTTGGCAGACTATCAGGCACACTTGGAAAAATTGTTCGGCTAAAAATTTGTCTTATAAACAAAGGCCGTCTGAAAGATTGAATGATCTGCACCCCTAAAGTTGGATTAACCAACCGACTAAGGTGCAGATTATTTTTTGTTGCTTTTTCAGCTTTTCGTTGGGTTAGATATTCTTGCTCACTGTTTTCAGTCAGCCTTGAATACAAAAAATGGCGTATGTAATATGCTTATACGACCAAAACGGAATGAATTTTAATGTATTGCGCGTCATCAACAATGACTGAGTTTCTCGCCTCTCGCACCTGAATCTATGTCATACAGTTCCTTTCATTCAAATCAACAAAAGAATGCCGTCCGAACATCCGTTCAGACGGCACTTGTCTTCCCCCAATAGACTTGAGGCTGTTCTAACGTACCACCCCTTCGTTCCGCCCCAAAACCATCGCATCGCCGTAGCTGAAGAAACGGTATTCGCGTTCGACCGCATGACGATATACGGCGCGGATATGACCCATACCCGAAAACGCGCTGACCAACATCAGCAGCGTCGATTTCGGCAGATGGAAATTGGTAACCAGCCTGTCGGCAACATTAAAACGGTAGCCCGGCGTGATGAAAATATCGGTGTCGCCCTGCCCCGCTTTCAGACGGCCCGTCTCGCGCGCGGCAGACTCGAGGGCGCGCATAGAAGTCGTGCCGACCGCCCAAACCTTGTTCCCCCGGGCTTTTGCCGCCTCAACGGCGGCGGCGGTTTCAGACGGCACTTCAAACCATTCGCTGTGCATTTTGTGTTCTTCGATTTTATCGACGCGCACGGGTTGGAATGTTCCCGCACCGACGTGCAGGGTTACTTCTGCGGTTTCTACGCCTTTATCTTTCAGACGGCGCAAAAGTTCTTCCGTAAAATGCAGGCCCGCTGTCGGCGCAGCGACCGCGCCCTGATATTTGGCATAAACGGTTTGGTAACGGCTGTCGTCGTCCGCATCGGCGGCACGTTCGATATAAGGCGGCAGGGGCAGGTGTCCGTTCTGTTCCAAAAGTTCGTAAACGGTTTGACCGCCTTCAAAACGCAGGCAGAACAGTTCGCCCTCACGCCCGACCATCACGGTGCGGATGCCGCCTTCAAACACCAGCCCCATACCGGGCTTGGGGGACTTGGACGAACGGATATGCGCCAGTGCGGTATGACTGTCTAAAACACGCTCGATCAAAGCCTCGATTCTGCCGCCGCTGTCTTTCTGCCCAAACAGCCGCGCCTTCATGACTTTGGTGTTGTTGAACACCAAAACGTCGCCCGCCTCGACATAATCCGGCAAATCGCCGAACACCCGGTCTTGCAGCGGCATATCGGGCAGCGCGACCAAAAGGCGGCTGCTGCCGCGCACCTCGGGCGGATGCTGGGCAATCAGGTGTTCGGGTAGGGTAAAGTCAAAATCTGAAATATCCATTTTTACACTCTCGTTCGGGCAAGCCGCCATTATACGCACTTTAGCCCTTTTTCAGACGGCATCTTTGCCCAAAAAACCAACAGATTAGAATAAACACTCTTAACCCCGGGGCATCTTGTGCGCAAAATCAAACTTCCTGCACATTTCCCCCAAAAACCGCCGTTTTTTGATATTTTACTGGACATTTACCGACAACTTCGGGAAAATGGACACATTCTCACGGTCGTTTTCCACCACAGGAAAACCGTATCCGAACACCATTCCGCCCGGTTTGCGCCGTTGCCGCAAGCCGGCTGTTTTCTGAAAAACCAACGCAACAACCCGCCGGAACACCGGCAGCCTTTAAAGGAACAGAAATGGATTTGCGCAAATTAAAAAAACTGATTGATTTGGTTGAAGAATCGGGCATCGCCGAAATCGAAGTAACCGAAGGCGAGGAAAAAGTCCGCATTACCCGTACCATTGCAGCTGCGGCAGCTCCCGTTTACGCCGCGCCCGTACCTGCCGCCGCACCCGTTGCGGCATCCGCGCCCGCCGCCGCACCGGCCGCCCGCGATTTGTCCGACGCGCAAAAATCGCCTATGGTCGGCACGTTCTACCGCGCACCCGGCCCGAATGCCGCCGCATTTGTCGAAGTCGGTCAACAGGTTAAAGCCGGCGACACGCTGTGCATCATCGAAGCGATGAAGCTGATGAACGAAATCGAAGCCGAAAAATCCGGCACGGTCAAAGAAATTCTGGTCGAAAACGGTACGCCCGTCGAATTCGGCGAACCGCTCTTCATTATCGGATAATCCTGTTTTCAGACGGCATAAACTTCCTATGCCGTCTGAAATGCTTTCCCCCTTCAGCGTTCCCGCACCCTTTTTTACGGACGGGTTGCCGGAACCGCAGGAAAAGTCATCATGTTGAAAAAAGTTTTAATCGCCAACCGCGGCGAAATCGCATTGCGTGTGCTGCGGGCCTGCCGTGAAATGGGCATTGCCACCGTCGCCGTCCACTCCGAAGCCGACAAAGACAGTCTGCACGTCAAACTCGCCGACGAATCCGTGTGTATCGGTCCCGCCTCCTCGGCACAAAGCTATCTGAATATCCCCGCCATTATCGCCGCCGCCGAAGTTACCGATGCAGATGCCATCCACCCCGGCTACGGCTTCCTTGCCGAAAACGCCAATTTCGCCGAACAGGTCGAACAATCGGGCTTTATCTTCATCGGTCCTAAAGCAGACACCATCCGCCTGATGGGCGACAAAGTCTCCGCCAAACACGCGATGATAGCGGCGGGCGTACCCTGCGTCCCCGGCTCTGACGGCGCGCTGCCCGACGATGATGCCGAAATCCTCAAAATCGCCGACAAAGTCGGTTATCCCGTGATTATCAAAGCATCGGGCGGCGGCGGCGGACGCGGTATGCGCGTGGTCGAGAAAAAAGAAGACCTGCTCCAATCTGTCGAAATGACCAAGGCCGAAGCAGGCGCGGCATTCGGCAACCCGATGGTTTATATGGAACGCTACCTGCAACGTCCGCGCCACGTCGAAATCCAAGTGATTGCCGACGAACACGGCAACGCCGTCTACCTTGCCGAGCGCGACTGTTCTCTGCAACGCCGCCACCAGAAGGTCATCGAGGAGGCACCCGCCCCGTTCATCGATGAAGAGGCACGCAAAAAAATCGGCAAAGCCTGTGCCGACGCGTGCAAACGCATCGGCTACCGGGGCGCGGGCACGTTTGAGTTTTTATACGAAGACGGCGAATTTTTCTTTATCGAGATGAACACGCGCGTTCAGGTCGAGCATCCGGTTACCGAACTCATCACCGGCGTGGACATCGTGCAGGAGCAACTCCGCATCGCATCCGGCCTGCCGCTGCAATACAAGCAAAAAGACATCAAAATCGAAGGACACGCCTTCGAGTGCCGCATCAATGCCGAAGACCCGTACAACTTCATCCCCAGCCCGGGCTCGATTGAAAGCTGCCACCTGCCCGGCGGCTTCGGCATCCGCGTGGACAGCCACATCTACCAAGGCTACCGCATCCCGCCGTATTACGACAGCCTGATCGGCAAAGTCTGCGTACACGGCAAAACGCGTGAACAGGCAATGGCGAAAATGCGCGTCGCCCTCGCCGAGCTTGCCGTTACCGGCATCAAAACTAATACGCCGCTGCACCGCGACCTGTTCGCCGATGCAGGTTTCCAAAAAGGCGGCGTCAGCATCCACTATTTGGAACACTGGCTGGAAGATCGCAAAGCCAAACAGGACAAATAAGCCGTCCCCGATATGCCGTCTGAAACAGTTTGTCCGTTTTCAGACGGCATTTCCGTTACACACCCATCCCCTTATACAGTACGACCCTATTCCAAAGGTCTGTTAAGAAAGCCCGCTATGCCTTACCAACAAATCACCGTCACCGTCAACGATGCCGTCGCCGAACGCCTCGCCGACGCGCTGATGGAACACGGCGCACTCTCCGCCGCCATCGAAGATGCCTACGCCGGCACCGAAAACGAACAAGCCATCTTTGGCGAACCCGGTATGCCGACCGAACAAATCTGGCAGCAAAGCAAAGTCATCGCCCTGTTCGACGAACACGACGAAGCCGCCGTCATCATCGATGCCGCCGCACAGGAATGCGGGTTAAAAGACTTGGCATACACCGGCGAAACCATCGAAGACCAAGACTGGGTGCGCCTCACGCAATCGCAATTCGACCCCATCCGAATTTCCGACCGCCTGTGGATTACCCCCTCCTGGCACGAAGCACCCGAAGGCTGCGCCTTCAACCTCCGCCTCGATCCCGGACTCGCCTTCGGCACCGGCAGCCACCCGACCACGCGCCTCTGCCTCAAATGGCTGGATACGCAACTCAAAAACGGCGAAAGTGTCCTCGACTACGGCTGCGGTTCGGGCATCCTGACCATTGCCGCCCTCAAACTCGGTGCAGGTTCCGCCGTCGGCGTGGATATTGACGGACAGGCCGTCCGCGCCGGCAGGGACAACGCCGCGCAAAACAACGTCGATGCACAATTTTATTTGCCCGAACAATTGCCATCCGGACAATTCGATGTCGTCGTCGCCAACATCCTCGCCAACCCTTTACGTATGCTCGGCGAAATGCTTGCCGCCCGCACCAAACAAGGCGGCCGCATCGTGTTATCCGGTTTGTTGGACGAACAAATCGAAGAACTCAGCGGCATTTACAGCCAATGGTTCGATCTCGATCCTGCGGAAACCGAAGAAGGATGGGCGCGATTGAGCGGGACAAAACGCTGACAAGCAAAGGAAATATCATGCAGGATAAAAACAACCTCTGCTGGCTCGATATGGAAATGACGGGGCTGAATCCCGAAACCGACCGCATTATCGAAGTCGCGATGATTATTACCGACTCGGATTTGAATGTATTGGCGCAATCCGAAGTTTACGCCGTCCACCAAAGTGACGAGCTGCTCGACAATATGGACGAGTGGAACACCGCCACACACGGTAGGACGGGGCTGACGCAGCGCGTACGCGAATCGTCGCATACCGAAGCCGAAGTCGAACAGAAACTGCTGGACTTTATGTCGGAATGGGTACCCGAACGCGCCACGCCGATGTGCGGCAACTCCATCCACCAAGACCGGCGCTTCATGGTCAAATATATGCCGAAACTGGAAAACTACTTCCACTACCGCAACCTTGACGTTTCCACGCTCAAAGAGCTTGCCAAACGCTGGAATCCGCCCGTTGCCAAAAGCGTCGTCAAACGCGGTTCGCACAAGGCATTGGACGACATTTTGGAAAGCATCGAAGAAATGCGCCACTACCGCGAACACTTCCTGATTTCCGCCACCAAACCCGATACGGAATAAGAAACAAAAAATGCCGTCTGAAACGCAGTTTGCATTTCAGACGGCATTTTTACAGCAGATTGAAATCAAAAATATACACGCCCGTCATTCCCGCGCAGGCGGGAATCCGGAAGGTCGGGCTTACCGTTATTTTCAATCATTACAGAAACTGAAAGGTCTGGATTCCCGCCTGCGCGGGAATGACGGCGGTGTGCATTCTTATAGTGGATTAACAAAAATCAGGACAAGGCGACGAAGCCGCAAACAGTACAAATAGTACGGAACCGATTCACTCGGTGCTTCAGCACCTTAGAGAATCGTTCTCTTTGAGCTAAGGCGAGGCAACGCCGTACTGGTTTTTGTTAATCCACTATACTTCAATCTGCCAAACAAATCGAACAGAGAAACCCTGTCCGTCAAAACATCATGCAGCCATCGCCTTGAACACTTCAACCGCAACCGCAACCGTTTCGTCAATCAACTCGGACGTATGCGCGGCAGAAACGAAACCTGCTTCATAAGCGGACGGGCCGAAGGCAATGCTGCGGTCGAGCATGCCGTGGAAGAAGCGTTTGAAAGCGTCGATATTGGAGCGCGCCATGTCGGCATAGTTTCGCGGCGCGTGTCCGGCGAAATACAGACCGAACATACCGCCCACGCTGTCGGCGGTGAACTCGATACCGTGCACTTTGGCGGCGGCGGCAAGCCCATCAGCGAGGCGGCGGGTCAAGGCGGTCAGGTTTTCATAAAACCCTTCGCGCTGGATGATTTCGAGCGTTTTCAAACCGGCGGCGACGGCAACCGGGTTGCCGGACAATGTACCTGCCTGATACACGCCGCCCAGCGGGGAAATACATTCCATAATGTCTTTGCGCCCGCCGAACGCGGCAAGCGGCATACCGCCGCCGATGACTTTGCCCATCGTGGTCAGGTCGGGCGTGATGCCGTGCAAAGATTGCGCGCCGCCGAGCGCGACGCGGAAGCCGGTCATCACTTCATCGTAAATCAACACCGCGCCGTGTTTTTCGGTCAATCCGCGCAAGGCTTTGACAAAGGCTTCGGTCGGGCGGACGAGGTTCATATTGCCGACGAAGGGTTCGACAATCACGCAGGCGATTTCGTCGCCGCTTTGGGCAAAGGCTTCTTCCAGTTGGGCGATATTGTTGTATTCGAGTACCAAAGTATGTTTGGTAAAGTCGGCAGGCACACCGGCGGAAGACGGGTTGCCAAACGTCAGCAGGCCGCTGCCGGCTTTCACCAACAGGCTGTCGGAATGGCCGTGGTAGCAGCCTTCAAACTTGATGATTTTGTCGCGGCCGGTAAAACCGCGTGCCAGACGGATGGCGGTCATCGTTGCTTCCGTACCGGAGCTGACAAGGCGCAGCCGTTCGACGGACGGCATGATTTTGGCGATTTCTTCGGCAATGGCGATTTCGCCTTCGGTAGGCGCGCCGAACGACAAACCGCCCAACGCGGCTTCGCGCACGGCTTCGACGACTTCGGGATGCGCGTGTCCGACAATCGCAGGCCCCCACGAGCCGACATAATCGGTGTAGCGCGTGCCGTTTTCGTCCCAAACATACGCGCCTTCGGCTTTTTTGATAAAGCGCGGCACACCGCCGACACTGCCGAATGCACGCACGGGCGAATTCACGCCGCCGGGAATGACCGCCTTGGCGCGGTCGAATAAAATTTCGTTACGGTTCATATTTATCCTCAAATGCCGTCTGAACGGCAGGTTTCGGGCTTGGAAGCAGAAAGCCCCATTTTATCATTTTTCAGGTTGCGACAAGGATTTGCCCGCTTCTTTGCGGATTACGCCAACCGCATCCCGGATGACGGAACGCTCGTCTTTTTCCACTTTATGTGTAAAGCGGTAGTCTCGGACGACTCCCTCCCCGTCGTAATCCACACACCACTCCCAATGCCGCCGCTCCGATTTCATATAGATGAAATTGGTCGGCAGAAAATTGTAAATCGGCAGGCTGACTTCATGATAGGCATAACAACCGAAAGGGTTGCGCTTCCCGAAACGCGCTTCCACTTCCGCCCGGGTCGTTTTGCCCCTAACCGCAAACTGCGCGATTTTTTCTTCCGTCTGATCACGCAGGAACTGATGTTCCCTGTCGCCAAAATTGCTGGTACACGCACACAGCAGCAATGCCGCCCATACAGCCGGTTTCATACACATCTCCCATTAAAGCCAAACATTATACAGCCGTCCCGACCGATTAAATTCATATTTTAAAACAATATCCTGCCTCCAAAACCCACATCGTGCTATAATCCGCACCGATTTTCAGACGGCATCGTCGTGCCGTCTGAAATTTTTTCATTCCAACAACCATCAGCCCCGCGATTACGGCTGCCTGAGAAAGACACAAACCATGAAAAAAGTATTTATCCGCACCTTCGGCTGCCAGATGAACGAATACGACAGCGACAAAATGCTCGCCGTCCTTGCCGAAGAACACGGCGGCATCGAGCAGGTTACCCAGCCCGACGACGCCGACATCATCTTGTTCAACACCTGTTCCGTGCGTGAAAAAGCGCAAGAAAAAGTTTTCTCCGATTTGGGCCGCGTGCGCCCGCTCAAAGAAAAAAATCCCGACCTCATCATCGGCGTTGCGGGCTGCGTCGCCTCGCAAGAAGGCGAAAACATTGTCAAACGCGCGCCGTATGTGGACGTGGTTTTCGGCCCGCAAACGCTGCACCGCCTGCCCAAACTCATCGTCGATAAAGAAACCACTGGTCTCTCGCAAATCGATATTTCCTTCCCCGAAATCGAGAAATTCGACCACCTGCCGCCTGCGCGCGTAGAAGGCGGTTCGGCATTCATTTCCATTATGGAAGGCTGTTCCAAATACTGCTCTTACTGCGTCGTCCCTTACACACGCGGCGAAGAATTCTCCCGACCGCTCAACGACGTATTGACCGAGATTGCCGGCTTAGCACAACAAGGCGTTAAAGAAATCAACCTCTTAGGCCAAAACGTCAATGCCTATCGCGGCGAAATGGACGACGGCGAAATCTGCGACTTTGCCACTTTGTTGCGCATCGTCCACGAAATCCCCGGCATCGAACGCCTGCGCTTTACCACCAGCCATCCGCGCGAATTTACCGACGCGATTATCGAGTGCTACCGCGACCTGCCGAAGCTGGTTTCCCACCTGCACCTGCCGATTCAAAGCGGTTCCGACCGCGTATTGAGCGCGATGAAACGCGGCTACACCGCTTTGGAATACAAATCCATCATCCGCAAACTGCGTGCCATCCGTCCTGATTTGTGCCTCAGCTCCGACTTTATCGTCGGCTTCCCGGGCGAGACCGAGCGCGAGTTCGAGCAAACCTTGAAACTGGTGAAAGACATTGCCTTCGACTTGAGCTTCGTCTTTATTTACAGTCCGCGCCCTGGCACGCCTGCCGCCAACCTGCACGATGATACGCCGCATGAAGAAAAAGTGCGCCGCCTCGAAGCTTTGAACGAAGTCATCGAAGCCGAAACCGCGCGCATCAATCAAACCATGGTCGGCACGGTTCAACGCTGCTTGGTCGAAGGTATCTCCAAAAAAGACCCTGACCAACTGCAAGCCCGTACCGCCAACAACCGCGTGGTCAACTTTACCGGCACACCCGACATGATTAACCAAATGATCGATTTGGAAATCACCGAGGCCTACACCTTCTCCCTGCGCGGCAAAGTTGTCGAAGCCTAAACCCTCACGCCGAAAAAATGCCGTCTGAAGCGTTTCAGACGGCATTTTTCAGTCTTGCAGCGTACCGGTTCAATTGACAGCAGATTGAAATATAGTGGATTAACTTTAAACCAGTACGGCGTTGCCTCGCCTTGTCCTGATTTTTGTTAATCCACTATAGAACACGCCAAACATCAGAACGTTTTGTTAAACTCGACAAACACCCGATTTTTCTCATATTCGTTAAACACATCGTTACTCCACGTTTCGCGGTGCGACAGCGTCAGGCGCGGCGTGATGCCTTTGAAATGCAATGCCCGGTGCCAAAGGCTCAAGGATGTGTCCAATTCTTTATCCCTGCGCCTTTCCCCTTTAAAACCGCTGAAAAAGCCGGGTTTTTCATAATGCCGTTTCGCCGCGCCGAGGCGCAACAGCGAAGACAGGCCGCTGCCGCCCCATTCCTGCCCCCCAGGCAAAGCGCAGGCCGTAACGGTTGAAATTGTCGCCACGGTCGGCGGGGTTGCGCTCGCGGTAAAAATCCAAACCGCCCGTCCAATATTGGCGCGCATTCCGGTAAAACACCAGCGAATTGGAAATTTGCAAATGGGTATTGTCGGAACGCGCCCGGCGCGTATTCTTCAAACGCCCCCACTCCGCCGAAGACAGCGTTTGCCATTTCGGGGTTTGCCAACGGTTGAAATAAAGGCGTGCGCCGTTGGCGTAAGAATAAGCGTCGTTGCCGTAGGTGCGGCGTTCGTGGAACACTGCCAGCCCGACATCTTTACGCCGGTCGGCAAAACCGATGCCGCCGGAAACACCTGCCGTCATATCGTTGAATTTCTTATTCCCCGGATAAACCCTGCCGGACACGTCGCCGCCCGCCGTCGTGTACCAGCCGTTTTTCAGCGACCATTTTTTCTCCGCGCCGAGCCGGTAATTGACCGCCGTGCCGTCCACCTGTTTCGGGAAAGTCCAGTTGCCGTACTGCTGCTGTTTCGGGGCTTGGTTGATATTGTGTTCGCGGGTAACGCTGAAACCGCCGTTTACCTTCCACGCATCGCGTTCGCGCAATGCCTTGCGGTACAGCTCGACCTGTTCCATAAGCTGCGACGGCAGGTTTTCCGCCTTCAGGCGGTCGAACTGGTCTGCCGCCGCCTCGTTCTGCCTGTCTTCAAACAATGCCGCCGCCAAACGCATACGGACGGCGGGCGCGTCGGGTTGGGCGGCAATCAATTCCCGGTAATGGGAAATCGCTTCTTTCACCCTACCGTCTGCCTGCGCCAAAATCCCTTGTGCATAAAGTGCCAGCATCTTATCCTGCTGCGCCTGTTGTAGGTAAATCGGCAAAATAACGCGGATACCGGCAATATTGTTTGAAACTACTGCGGAATACATCGCGCGGGACAGCAATTCGGGATTTTTCAGCAGGGTTTCGCCGTCAATCTGCAAAACTTTTCCTTTTTCCCGCACCTGCCCCGGTACCTTCTCCCTGTCGATCGGTTTGGCCTCCGCTTCATGAAGCCTGAACTCGGGACGGCTTCTCAAATCCGGTTCGCGCGGTGTTTCTTCGGCATATGCCGCGCTTGCCAATAAAGGCAGCAGCAGCATCCATCTGTTTCGTGCAGGCATAAATGTCTTCCCACAAAAATAAAAATAAAAAATAACCATTATCAACCAGCGGATTGTATCAGTTTTTTATGCCGCTGTTCCAAACCCTGCCGCCCGATGCCGCGACAATGCCGTCTGAAGCCAGAATCGGGTTTCAGACGGCAGCAAAAAACCGGCGGTTTTCCGCCGGTTTCATCATTATGCCCCGCCCTTCGGGGCGGCAGGGTTCGGATCGGTTTGCGGGGCCGTGCCGGTGTGCCGCCTGTGCGTCAAAACATTTCCCTACGCATCAAAACAGCCATTTGACCAACAATGCGGCTTCTTTGTCGCCGTCCGTCCTTTTGCCGTATCCGATGCGTGCGGACATATAGCCTTTCCAACCGGCTTCAATGCCAAACCGCCCTTCGAGCGCCGTCCTGCCTGCCAGCGTCTGTTTTTCGCCGTCCATTTCCACGCCGAAAGATTTTGACCTGTGCAAAACATTAAAAGCGGCGAAAGGCTGAAGATTGACACCATTACGCAAAGCAAAACGGGTTTTTGCCCGAATGCCGGCGCGGCTTTGCCACTGACCGCTGCCGAGCAGTCCGACCGCCGTCCCCTCGCTGTCGGTAAAGCCGCCGTTTACGCCCAAGTAGGTAAACTGCGCCTGCGGTTGCAGATAAAACCGCACATTATTGCCTTTTCCGACAACGCCTTCCGCCACAAGCGCGTTGTAGCCGCCTTCGACAGAAGCCGTCCAACCTTTGGTTTTGTAGCGTTCCGCACGGTTTTCATCATTGATGCGGTGTTTGAAACGTTGGTATTGCAACCAGCCGTCCAAATACGCACCCGTTTGTTTATCGCGCAACTGATGCCACGCAGCATAAACACCCCCGCCATAACCATGCAAATAACTGCCTGCCGCACCGCCTTTGCCGTTGACTGATGCGTGCTGGCCGACCCTGCCGCCCATCACGCCGATTGCCAGCCGACTGCCTTCATTTTGCTGTACAAACACCTCGCCGCCGATTTGCACGCCTTTGCGCCGCCCGTCCGCAGCCGCGCCGCCCCGTATATTTTGATGCGACCGGCCGCCGATGAAGCGCAGCCACAATTTTTGACGGGACGGATCGGCGGCATACACGTCGTCGCCCCTGTCGGCGGCACGCAGCCCAAACAAAGTATTTGCCGCATAAGCCTGTTGGGCATATAAAACTGCTTCCGCCTCAGGGATAGCCAAACGCTGCACACCCAAGCAAAATCCGCCTTCGCATTGCTTGAGCAATAATTCGTACAGTCCCTGCCGGTAATTTTGTTTAAACGCAAACGAATTAGGGTCTGCCTTTTCCGCCGCAATCAGTTTGCGCCCGTCGAGCGTTTTCAAATTTTCCGGCCGGCGTTCCAAAACCACGCCGGATTTTCCGCTGACCTCGTCTTCAAAGGTCAGGGCGGGTTCGTCCGACTCCCGCACGTTGTAGCCGAACAGGAAATCCGCGCCGCCCTGATACGCTTTATGGACGGTCAGTTTTTCATCTTTCGTGTTCAGGCGGATGCGGGCATTATCGGAAGTTTCCAGCGTATGGATGTCGGAATGGCGGCGCGGTTCCCAAAGGGAATCTTTCAGCGTCATCTTGGTCAGTTCCAACACCTGTCCGGCGACGTGGGATTTGTTTTCGATTTTGACGTGCAGTGTTTTATTGAAGATGTTGTCGAGATTAGTCTGTGGTGTATAAGGAGTAAGTACGGCGTCTTCTATCAATTGATTAATTATATTGGGTCTTTTCTGTTTAAGTATATCAAATGTTCCTCCAAGCTGTTTTCTATATACTTCCTCAACTATTTTTTTATTTTTTTCCCAATCTTCGGGTTTCGTGTCGTACAAAGCCTTTAATTGCTTCTTAACCGCATCCTTTAAATTATCCCCGTAAGTATCTGTAACATATTTCTTAACAACGGGCATATTATCGACGGCGAGGATGCCGCTATTGTAGTTTTTACCCGTAATATTGATTTCGTCATACCCATATTCGGATGAATTTTGATCGGTTTTACCGCTGGAAAAATAATGGGAAACACCGTTTACCGGCTTGTCTGAAAATGAAAAATCGGTATCGTTGCCGATTTCGGTAGAACGAGTATTTGAACCGGGCTGATAACTGAAAGCACCGAAGCAATCAAAAGATATGCTGCACGGGCCGCGCCAAACGTGGGAATTTCTGTCTTCCGCCGCTTCTAAAATAAATTTGTTTTTAATCTCGGCTTCTTTGACGGGATCGTACGCATCCGAACCCCAAGCATATGGCGTGCAAAACAGCGATAAAACAGATAATGTTAATAGATTAACCCGACTGCTTGCTTGCTTGCTTGCTTGCTTGCTTGCTTGCTTGCTTGCTTGCTTGCTTGCTTGCTTGCTTTCAGTGTCATGAGAAATTTTCCTTTGTCAAGTGTTGAAATTATAATGATTATATGCTACATCACACTACATCGCAATGAAAAATCAGGAAAAACAAAAAACCCCGCCGCCGTCATTCCCGCGAAAGCGGGAATCTAGACCTTTCGGGGCGGAAACTTATCGGATAAAACGGTTTCCCCTGCATCCTAGATTCCCACTTTCGTGGGAATGACGGGATATAGGTTTCCCTACGGACGTGTTCAGATTACCGCCTGTGCGGGAATGACGGAATTTCAGATTGTTGTTTTTGATTTTCTGTTTTGTGGGAATAACGGGATTTTGGATGATGTGCATTTATCGGGAAAACTAAAAACCCTCCGCCGTCATTCCCGCGAAAGCGGGAATCTAGACCTTTCGGGGCGGAAACTTATCAGATAAAACGGTTTCCCTTGCATCCTGGATTCCCACTTTCGTGGGAATGACGGGATATAGGTTTCCCTACGGACGTGTTCAGATTCCCGCCTGCGCGGGAATGACGGCTCAAAAGTTACGAAACGAAAAATAACCGAAACCAGACAAGTCGGATTCCCGCGCGGGCGGGAAGGACGATAAGCGTAATTTCAATCTGCCATATTGTCTTTTCACTTGCCTGAAAACAGATTTCAGCCGCCTATCCCTGCATCCGGCGGCTGATGTAGTCGGCAATCAAATCCCGCTTGTCCCAAAAAAACTTCTGCATTTTTTGTTCGGAATACAGTTTGCGTACCAGAGTGGGCAGACCGCTGTGGACGATGGCGGCGATTTCTTTGTTGCCTTTTTCCTCCCGCATCGCCGTCTGAAAATCCATACCCCTTCCTTTCAGATATGCTGCAAGGCGGTTGCGGACGTGGGAATTGAGTTCGATGGATTTGAGCATTTTGCCTCCGTTTTGCGGTAAGGATTTATTCGATTTGTTTATCCGCCTGATTTTATCACGTTTCCCAAGCGGTTTGCCTGTACAATACCGCTTTTCGGCAGGGTGTGGGCGATGATGTTTTCTTGGTTCAAGCTGTTTCACTTGTTTTTTGTCATTTCGTGGTTTGCAGGGCTGTTTTACCTGCCGAGGATTTTCGTCAATATGGCGATGATTGATGCGCCGCGCGGCAATCCCGAGTATGTGCGTCTGTCGGGCATGGCGGTGCGGTTGTACCGTTTTATGTCCCCTTTAGGTTTCGGTGCGGTCGTGTTCGGCTCGGCGATACCGTTTGCCGCCGGTTGGTGGGGCAGCGGTTGGGTACATGTCAAACTGTGTTTGGGCTTGATGCTCTTGGCCTATCAACTGTATTGCGGCGTGCTGCTGCGTCGTTTTCAGAATTACAGCAATACTTTCTCACACCGCTGGTATCGCGTATTTAACGAAATCCCTGTACTGCTGATGATAGGTGCGCTTTACCTGGTTGTGTTCAAACCGTTTTGACGGAGTGCCTTATGACGGTAGAAATCGAACGCCGCTTTTTGATTGAAAACGACAAATGGCATCAATACGCCGATGAGCCGCTGCTCTTGAAACAGGCTTATCTTTCTGTCGAGAAAGAACGTACCGTCCGTGTCCGTATTGTCGGACAACGGGCGTGGCTGACACTGAAAGGCTATATTTCGGAACTCAGCCGCAGTGAGTTTGAATACGAAATCCCGCTTGCAGATGCGGAAAAGATGATGGAATCGATGTGCCCGTTTAAAATGGAAAAATGGCGCTATCCGGTCAGATGGGGCGGCAGCCTGTTTGAAATCGATGTTTTTCTTGGCGATAATGCGCCTTTAGTCGTTGCGGAAATTGAGTTGCCCGACGAGAATGCCGATTTTGACCGGCCGGACTGGCTGGGACGGGAAATCACTTCAGACGGCATGTTTACCAATGCGTACTTAAGCAAACACCCGTTCTCAAGCTGGAAAAATGCCGTCTGAAACGGCTTCAGACGGCATCTGCCTTGCGGTTATCCCTTGAGGTAATGCACGAATGTATATGCAACGCCTTTGCTGCTGACACGGCGTTCCGTCCGCTCTGCTTCTTTCCAATACGTCCGGTCTATTTCGGGGAAAAATGCATTTCCTTCCACAGACAAATCCACTTCGGTTATCCGCAAATCGGTCGCCAACGGCATCGCTTGTGCGTATATCTGCGCGCCGCCCATAATGACGATTTCCTCCACACCGGCACACAATGCCAATGCAGCCTCCAAACTTGCCGCCGTTTCCGCACCTGCCGCGCAATAATCCGCCTGCCTGCTAATAACAATGTTTCTTCTTTCAGGCAGGGGTTTGACCGGTAAAGACTCCCATGTTTTCCGTCCCATTATCACCGGCTTCCCCAAGGTATAGGCTTTGAAAAATGCAAAATCTTCCGGAATATGCCAAGGCATGGCGTTTCCCGCCCCAATGCACAGATTCTCCGCACACGCTGCAATTAAGGTTATTTTAGTCATGTCGTCTCCATAAAAATGCCGTCTGAAAGCTGCAGACGGCATTTTATGATATTCCGTATCAAAAATCTCAACTTGCCCGAGCAATACGTATTTTGTTGGCACCCGCCAACAATGCCAACAGTTCTTCAGTCGCATCCCAACCGATACACGCATCGGTAATGCTTTTACCGTAAACTTCCGGCTTATCCTGTCTGCCTTCTATTAAATGGCTTTCTACCATTACACCCATAATATTGCTCCCGTCCTGTTCCAATTGGGCGGCAATATCCCGTGCCACGTCCATCTGCTTGGTATAATCCTTGCGGCTGTTAGCATGGCTGCAATCAATCATCAGCTTATCGTTTACACCGGCTGCCTTTAACTGCTCAACCGCAGCACTGACGTGTTCCGCATCATAATTCGGCTCTTTACCGCCCCGTAAAATAACATGACAATCTGGATTGCCACTGGTATGGACAATGGCGGAATGCCCAGCTTTAGTTACAGACAAGAAATGATGGGAATGGCTCGCCGCACCAATTGCATCGATTGCAATCTTCAAATTACCGTCCGTACCGTTTTTAAAGCCGACGGGACAGGACAGACCGCTTGCTAATTCACGGTGGACCTGGCTTTCAGTCGTCCGTGCACCGATTGCCCCCCAAGAAATCAAGTCCGCATAATATTGCGGCGTAATCATATCCAAAAATTCGGTAGAGGCAGGCATACCCATATTGTTCAGGGATAACAACAGGCTGCGCGCCTGACGCAAACCGAAATTAATATCGAATGTTCCGTCCAAGTGCGGGTCGTTAATCAAACCTTTCCAACCCACCGTCGTTCTCGGCTTCTCGAAATAAACTCGCATCACAATCAAAAGCTCGTTTTCATACTGCTTGCGGAGTTTCAACAAACGCTCCGCATATTCCAACGCCGCTTTTGGATCGTGAATCGAACACGGTCCGATAATGACCAACAGCCGCTTGTCCCTGCCGTGAACCAAATCGGAAATTTCCTGACGGGTGCGGTGAACCAGACCCGAAGCCTCTTTGGAAATCGGCAGCTCGTAAAGATGGGCAATCGGCGGCAGCAGTTCTTTAACTTCTTTAATCTTAATATCGTCAGTGGGGTAATGGTGTGTCATCTTGCATCTTTCCTGATGGGTTTTTATACGCGGCTTAGGTTACATCGTTTACCTTGCACAAACAAGTGCAACATATTACTACAAAGCTATTTTATTTCAAAATAACTGATATATCTTTTTTCATAGATTTTAAATTTCATATTTTTAATATTTTAGGAATTTTATTTCAAAGAAAAAGAAACAGATTGATAAAAACAATACCAGCCATTCATTCGGGCAAAACCGCACGGAACATCTGTTTTCCCGTTTCCACGACAATCCGGTACAGGACACCCCGCTGCCGATTCCGCCTGCACATCCGGCAAAATTTCATACGCAAGGAAAATGTTGAAAACAAAAAGAACTAATTGCTTGAAAAAATATTTAATTGGAATGCGGGTATTTCCCGCACTTTCTCCATTTATTTATCCTCATTATAAAACATGAAAAAAACCCTGCTTGCACTCTTACTTGCAGCCGTGTCCGCCGTTACGGTAGCCGATATTCCCGAGTCTAACGGCAAAAGCGAATACAAAGTCTTTGCCGCTTATGTTAAAGGCAAAGCCACTACCGGTAATTTGAAAGAAAAACAACGCACACCGTCCATCGGCTTCCGTTCAACGAACGCCACAGTATGCGTTTTGAGACAGAGTACGCCCAAAGCAAAACGATGCAGACGACAAAAGAGGGAATGCACACATCGCTAACGGCGCAATAGGCAAAACAGCTGCCGTGTATGCCGGTTATACCTACACCCAACCGGTCGGCGAATCCACACGTTTCCGTGGCGGTTTGGAGCGCGTCCAAGTTAAACGTTATCTGGGAGAAAAGTGCTGCGGCTACGCCTGTCCAAAAAGCGAACGCCTCCCCCAGCAAGCAGATGGTAAAATCCGTCAAAACCTTGGCGAAGGCTGGTTTCTGAAGCCATGAGCGGGGTGGCTGTCTATCTCCGCAACAAAAACAAAATAGCAACTGCCTCCCAAGATGCCAACCTAAACTCCAAAGACCGGTTCGTCAGCACCGGTCTGAATGTGGGCAAACAACTGACCGGCAGTCTCGACGTAGAGTTTGACCCATACTACCGCCACCGCGCAATCCGCAAGTCTGCCGAATTTGTCTCGAATACTACCAAAACCAAAACAGACAGCGAGAAGTTTAACGAGTACGGCTTCCGTGTAGCCGCAACGTTCTAAAACGCTTGTGTGAATAGGAAGACTGCAAAATATTACTGCCTTTTTCTGTTTGCTTTGAATAAATCGAAAATGCCGTCTGAAACCGATTTTCAGACGGCATTTGCCCCTTAAAACACGTTTTCTCAAGCGCAACCATACCAAACACCCACAGGTTGCCTTCCACCCTTCGTACAACCTTTGCTCCATCAAACACCCGCTTCCCAAATACTGATGTCTGCTTGGGTTGAATCGGCATTCGTGCGATTACGGCGCACCGCCTAATCTGTACCTGCATCTGTTGCGCCCAATACCAAAGGCTACCTGAAAATCTCCCAAACTTTTCAGGTAGCCTAAGACCTTTGCAAAATTTCCCAAAATCCCCTAAATTCCCACCAAGACATTTAGGGGATTTCTCATGAGCACCTTCTTCCGGCAAACCGCACAAGCCATGATTGCCAAACACATCGGCCGCTTCCCACTATTGAAGTTGGACCGGGTGATTGATTGGCAGCCGATCG